>JBMZCU010000382.1:0-3207 GCA_049613705.1 Pseudomonadales bacterium
CAGTGCTTTTATCGATGCGGCACATCGCAAGCTCGGCGCCCCCAAAGGCTCTTACTTTTGCATCGTACTCTTTGGCGTAGATTCGAGCTTCCCCCACGGTGTCCGCGACCCCAAGCCTCTCAATGAGGGAGATATGGTACTCATAGATACGGGCTGCAGCATTGGCGATTACATCTCCGACATTACCCGCAGCTATGTTTTCGGTGAGCCTACGGCGCAGCAACGAGCGTGGTGGCAAGTCGAAAAGGATGCGCAAAGTGCTGCGTTTGAAGCCGCGGTGCTCGGCGAGCCCTGTGCCGCTGTCGATACCGCTGCGCGTCGCGCGCTCGGCGATGCTGGCATGGGACCCGACTACCAAACGCCCGGCTGCCCGCACCGCACAGGCCATGGTATCGGCTTAGATATTCACGAGTGGCCCTACTTAGTGCGCAGTGAACAGACACCGCTTAAAGTGGGCATGTGTTTTTCCAACGAACCTATGCTGGTCATCCCCGGCGAGTGCGGCATTCGCCTGGAAGACCATTTCTATATGACACAGAGCGGTCCGCGCTGGTTCACAGAGCCGAGCGAATCTATCGACAATCCTCTCAACCTCTAGCCAACCTCAACGCATTGGGTAGTGCCTTCTGGCACTATCCAAGCATCTGCCCGTGCAACTGGGGGATCGGCGTGTTACCTGCCAATGAGTGCGCGCTAGGCTATTTATCAGCCTCGCGCTGCAAAAGCCGTTTGCGAGCACAATTAACCGAGCAATTAGGCTCAAAATACGGTATATTTTTGCGGCGCTTAATCATTGAGATTGTGCAAAATATCGAGGATGGAATCTCTTTCAAGCTGCTTCACGTTCAGCACCAGTAAAAGCTGCACGAAGAGGTCTGCTCCCATGATTCCCCGGTTAATCTTATTCCTCAAATTTGCACTGCTCTGCTGTGTGCCCTGCTCGGCTAGCAGGCGACTCAAATCGTCGTATTTCATTTTGCGCTTAGACATTTCGGATTTTACAAGGCGGCTGACAAGTTCACGCCATTGCGCTGAGTCAAGGTGTTGAGTCATGAATAAACTCCGTTTGTAACTTATTATTTACAAAAAGATAGAATAATTTTCTTTTGAAGGCTATTTTTTCTTTACAGATAACATTAATTATATATCATCGGTTAACACAGCACACCCGTGTGTTGGCAATCACAAGGAGATAGATGTATGACCTGGGATCTCGAACAACTTGAGACACTTTTCGCAAAACAGCAAGATTGGGTGATTCACACCGAAAATGGCTGCCTCTTTGTGACTAACGAAGATGGACTGGACGCCTATGTCGCCGTCAGTGGCGCACAGATCGTGATTGAATCCATTCTCTTTGCCTCTAGTGCCGTCAGCGACACGGCAGCACTGGACAGGCAAATCCTGAAAACGCATCAAGTTTTCCCACTGACAACAATCGGCATTACCTGTGTTGAAGGTGAAGACTACTACATGGCATTCGGCGCGCTGTCGTCACAGTCCAAAGCCGAGAGCGTCGAAATAGAAATACAGACCCTTTTCGACAATGTCACTGCATTTTTAGATGCTTACGAAGACTACTTAAAGTAAGAGGTTACACAAATGAGCGTATGGAAAAGACTAGTAAGTGCGGTTAAAGGTGGTGTCAATGAAGCGGCCGAAGCCGTTGCTGACAACCAGGCACTGCGCATCCTCGATCAGGAAATTCGCGAGGCCAAAACAGAACTGCGCAACTCTGACCACTCACTGACTCAAATCATGGCTAAGCGAAAACTGGCCGAGCAAAAAGTGGCTGGTATCCAGGCATCCGTCGCCGAGTACGAAGGCCACGCGGTCGCAGCAAGCCAAAAAGGTGATCAACAGTTGGCCCTAGATTGCGCAACTAAGGTTGTTGAACTGCGCAGCCAACTCGACAGTGAACAAGCTTATGTGGATCAGTTTACCCAGTCTGAGAAAACCCTTCGCAGCAATATTGCACAGGCCAAAAGCAACCTGCGCCGCATGGAGCAGCAAGTGGATATGGTTAAGGCAACTGAATCGGTGCAAAAAGCGCAAGCGGCGGTTTCATCGCGCCACTTAGGTGCAAACAGCAAAATGAAAACGGCTGCCGAGTCACTCTCTCGCATTCAAGCGCGTCAAAATGAGCGCCAGGCGCAGATGGAAGCGGCCAGTGAACTGGCGGCGGACGAATCTGGCGATGATTTAGCGAAGCGTTTACAAGGCGCTGGAATCACCGGCGGCAACACTTCTGCCGATGATGAATTGGCGCGGATTTTAGGTAACAAGTAACCTTATGTTACCGGTCAATAGAATCCACAAAATCATACTGAAGTATTTCATCGATCTGCGGTGGCACAGCATTTTGCTGGCCATCGCCATCTACTTTGTCGTCAGCTGGCTGCTGCTCGCGCTGTCCAACGAACACGCGATGACCCAAGGCACCAATTTTCTCTACTGGATAATCGTTACAGCCTCTACCGTCGGCTACGGTGATCTCTCCCCTACAACGAGCGCTGGCAAGTATGTTGTCGCCCTCTTCATTATCCCTGTAGGCTTGAGTTTATTTGGTTTGGTTATCGGTCATCTCGCGGGGTTTGTCTCCCAGCAGTGGCGCAAAGGAGTAAAAGGCTTGAGAAGCTTACATTTGGAAAATCACATTTTAATCATAGGTTGGAACGGCAATCGAACCTTGCAATTGATCAGGCTCTTGCTCAAAGAAGCCGAGCAGGCAGACGAGCAAATTAGCATTGCCCTGTGTGTCAAAGCAGACATCGAGAACCCGCTGCCCGAACAGATAGGCTTTGTCAAAGTCACCAGTTTTAGCGATGACCATGGCATGGATCGCGCAGGCGTGGCTAAGGCTAAATCCATTATCATCGACAACCCCGAAGATGATCTCACGATGACCTCGGCCCTCTACTGCGCGCACCGCAATCCCGAGGCACACGCAATTGCCTATTTCAAAGACGAGTCGCTCGGGGCACTGCTCAAAAATCACTGCCCTAAAATCGAATGCATGCCATCGGTTGCTGTGGAAATGATTGCCAAATCTGCGGTCGATCCTGGCTCTAGCTTGCTGCATCATCAACTGCTTAACTCTAACCAGGGTATGACGCAGTACTCTATACGCTACAGCGCCTCGCAAAGTGTCTCTTTTGAACACTTATTTGAGCTGTTTAAGCGCCGCTACCAAGCGACGCTTATCGG
>JBMZCU010000383.1:0-3198 GCA_049613705.1 Pseudomonadales bacterium
TTGACTCGATTCGTTCATAACTACTTTCTACATCCTCATCTCTTAACTCAGCGCCTGGCAAACTTAGCGCGCTAAACGTTACGCACACTACCCATTGAAGGAGGCCGCGATGGTTCTGGCACTTGCCAAACGCTGAGCATCAATAGCCACAGCGCGGCGGCGCATCTTACCTAACTGCGCTGTCCGCGGTGCATTTGTCTCAGATAAAAAGGTCAGCACGTGAGCGGCCGCAGCGGGATCGTTACACACTAATACAGTGTCACAGCCCGCTTTGAGCGCGGCAGCTGCCCGATCAGAAAAATTATCAGATAACTTAGCGCCGTGCATACTCAGGTCATCACTAAAAATAACGCCTGCAAAGCCGAGCTCTTCACGCAGCACTTGTTGCAACCAAAATGGCGAAAAGCCACAGGGTGCGTCATCGACCTTGGAATAAATAACGTGCGCGGGCATCACCGCTGCCAGCCCCTGTGCAATTAGTGCGCGAAACGGTTTAAGATCTGCCTCGCGAATTTGCGCGAGAGTGCGCTCATCCACAGCCTGCTCTAGGTGCGAGTCTGCCACGGCCCAGCCGTGCCCGGGAAAGTGCTTGCCGGTAGCGGCCATACCAGCATCCGCCATACCTTCAATAAACGCACTGCACAGTGAGATGACTTGCTCGGCACTGTCACCAAATGCGCGATCGCCTATGACACTGCTGCTGGCCCAATCTAGATCCAACACTGGGGCAAAACTGATATCGATATCAAGTGCAACCAACTCTGCAGCCATTAAAAAACCTAGCTCGCGCGATGCATTGATAGCCTCATCAGGTGCACGCTGGTAGAGATCACCAAGCTTGCGCATAGGTGGCAGCTTGCTAAAACCGTCGCGAAAGCGCTGTACGCGCCCCCCTTCGTGATCAACTGCGATCACCAGTGCCGGGTTTTGTGCGCGCAGCTCCTCAACCAAATTACGTAGTTGCGTCACATCACTGTAATTGCGAGAAAAAAGAATAACACCGCCGACGTGCGGGCTTTGCAGCCCCGAGCGCTCGTGCGCGCTCAGACACAAGCCCGCTACATCGAGCATGAGTGAACCATATTGCATGAAGTGTACCGAATTGCTAGTGAGGGCGTATGAACACTTTAGCCGTGCCCTGGCCACGCCTCTCGTTATATACGACTGAAGTAGAGTTTATCGCCACGCGCCTGCATCCCGGCGCTGAGCACCGGCACCATGCGGTGCAAGATACGTTCAATTTCCGCATCTGAATCGAACTTGGTCTTTTCAATTTCAACCAGCATGTTGTAGTTGGACAACGTGAATATCACAGACCCCATCACAAAGTGTAGGCGCCAGAAAAACTCATCGTCTTCCATCATCGCCGACTGCATTTTTATCAGATCGATGTAGGGGGAGAGCTTCTTGCCGTAGCGGCCGATAATGAACTGGCGCAACTCTTCTTGGTTCTTCATATAAGCCAGCTCTAACAGCCGGGTGAACATCAAGAGTGCATGATTGTTTTCCTGATCGACATGCAGCAGCGCGCGCATCAGCAATTCGAGCAAGTCATCCATCGCAATAGAGCTTGCATTTTCGATAGCCTGGCGCTGTAGCAGCGACTGTTCGATGTATTCGCAAAGTGGCTTGAGGAACTGCTCTGCCACCGACTGAATAAGCCCCTGTTTAGACCCAAAGTGATAATTGATAGCGGCCAAATTGACATCAGCCGCCTTCGTGATCTGGCGCATCGTCGTATCGGCAAAGCCCTGCTCGGCGAAAAGCGCCTCGGCGGCAGTTAAAATTTGTTTTGCTGTTTTCGACTGAGCCATTTCACTCCCACTGTATTAATACTTATCTGGTCAACCGTATCGGCTGGCGCGTTTAAAATAAAGTGTCGAGTTCCAGTATACTGATACTCACGCGGCGATTCGTATAGGTAAATACCGTAATTGTTATTACTATATCATAGAGTTAGCGGATAAATGAGCGAGTGTCAGCCAACTTTTGA
The DNA here is from genome assembly GCA_049613705.1 of Pseudomonadales bacterium. Classification (GTDB taxonomy): domain Bacteria; phylum Pseudomonadota; class Gammaproteobacteria; order Pseudomonadales; family Balneatricaceae; genus Rs1. Next base: position 1,994 of record JBMZCU010000383.1, read on the forward strand.
AGCACGCTATCGAAGACCCGGCCCGAAGTCTTTGCCCCGATATCACCAATTTTCTCGCCGAGAGATTTTTTCACTTCATAGCGCACTTGATAAACCTCTGCATGCTCGCACTGTGACATCAAAAAATCATCGGATGTATTCAACTCGTCGACCAACTGTTGCTCCAGCGCCCGCTGACCAAACCACACCTCGCCAGTGGCCACCTTTTCCAGATCGACAACCGGACGCGCTTGCGCAACAAAGCTTTTAAACAGCTCGTGAGTATCCTGGATATCTTCACTGAATTTCTGCTTGCCCTTTTCGGTATTCTCACCAAACATAGTGACCGTGCGCTTGTGCTCCCCGGCGGCAAACAATTCATAGTCAACATCGTGCTTTTTAAGCACACGGTGAAAGTTTGGTACTTGTGCGACAACACCTATCGAGCCGACAATAGCGAACGGCGCCGCAATGAGACGATCGGCAATGCAGGCCATCATATAACCACCTGAAGCTGCAACCTCATCGACACAGACTGTCAGTTTGATATTTTTTGACTTTATACGCTGCAACTGGGATGCGGCTAAACCATAGGTGTGGACCATGCCACCGGCGCTTTCTAGGCGCAATACGACTTCATCATCTTTACTGGCAAAAGCCAAAATCGCCGACACTTCTTCACGCAGAAAATCCACCTCTGAGGCTCTAACATCGCCGTTGAAGTCAATTACAAATACACGTTTATTAGGCGCCTCTGAGACTGTTTCTACAGCCTCCTTCTTAACAGCGAGATTTTTCTTCGCCTCGAGCTTAGCTTGCTTTTTCTTTTCCTTTGCTTCTTTTTTCTCTTTCTTTTGCTGCAGTTTCAACTGTTGCTTGTAGAGTTCTTTATCAACCACAACGGACTCAATTGCCTCGCGCATATCATCGAATGCTTCATTGATATTCATTACTTGAATATCACCTTGAGCACTCTCGCGTTTACCGCGACTGGCAATCGCCACAAAGCCTAAGATAATCGCCAATACGGCGACTACCACAGTCAGCGTTTTAGCCAAAAACAGGCCATAGTCAAACAAAAAATCTAGCAACGTAAAATCTCCGAAATTGGGTTACTCAAAGCAGCCGATAATGTACCATAAAATATTCAGTAAACCATTTTTTACAAAGCATTTTTAAGGAAACTAGCGATGTTGCAAAGCGTTACCACCGCGCAGATTCTCGCC
>JBMZCU010000384.1:0-3197 GCA_049613705.1 Pseudomonadales bacterium
TAGGTGCTATGGGTGTCCATCAAAGCCGCGAAATTCGCGGCTTTTTTGTGCGTTTAACTGGCCAGTACTTTTAGATTGGCATGCTGTTGGCGATAGTCGGCTAAAAAGTCGGAGATGCGTGATATAGCCTCGCGCAGCTGTGCCTCGTTCGGTAAAATCACCAATCGAAAATGCTGGCTGTCCTCTAAGTTAAAGCCACTGCCCTGTACGATTAAGACGCGTTGCTGGCGCAGTAAGTCTAAGGCGAACTTTTCATCGTTGGCAATCGGGTAAAGCGCTGGATCGAGTTTCACAAAAAGATAGAGCGCCCCGGCGGGTTTGACGCAGCTGGCACCGGGAATGGCTTGGATCATCTGGTAGGCCAGCTCTCGCTGTTGGTAGAGCCTGCCCCCAGGTGCGGTGAGCTGATAAATGCTCTGAGTGCCGCCGAGTGCTGTCTGGATCACGTGCTGCGAAGGGACATTGGCACACAGGCGCATATTGCTCAGCATATCGAGCCCATCGATATAGTCGCTCGCAATTTCGCGCGCCCCGCTGATGATCATCCAACCGCTGCGATAACCTGCGACGCGATAGCTTTTAGAGAGTCCGTTGAGGGTGACACACAGTATATCGTCGCACAGCGACGCCAGTGAGAGGTGCTCAGCACCGTCGTAGAGGATTTTGTCGTAAATTTCATCGGCGAAGATACACAGTTCGAACTCGCGCGCCAGCTCGATGATTTGCAGCAGTGTTTCACGGGGGTAGACAGCGCCGGTGGGGTTGTTGGGGTTGATAACGACAATTCCCTTGGTGCGCGCTGTGATACAGCTGCGCATATGCGCTATATCGGGTTGCCAGTCTTGCTGCTCATCACAGCGATAGTGGATAGGGTCGGCACCGGCTAAGCTGACTGCAGCGGTCCACAGCGGATAGTCGGGAGAGGGAACCAGCATCTCATCGCCATCGTTTAATAGCCCCTGCATCGCCATCACAATCAGCTCTGACACACCGTTGCCAATATAGATATCATCCGTTGTGACGCCTTCAATTGCCTTGCGTTGGCACTCTTGCATAATCGCTTTGCGCGCACTGAACAGCCCCTTGGCATCGCAATAGCCCTGCGCTGCGGGCAGGTTCTCAATCATGTCTCTGGCAATTTCCTCGGGAGCTTGGAAGCCGAAAGGTGCAGGGTTGCCTATGTTGAGTTTGATGATGCTCGCGCCAGCTTCTTCCATCTGTCTGGCCTCTTGCAGTACTGGGCCTCGAATGTCATAGCACACGTTTTTTAGCTTTTGCGATTTCTTGATGTAAGGCATGTCGATCTCATAGTGGGGTTGCTGAAGTGCGGCATGATACTTTTCTATTAAATGCAAATAAACAGGAAAAAGTGCTGATAGATTTAAAATGACATTAAAAAATTCTGTATATATTATTTTGTTGGTGTTTTTAATGGTTTCATTGGCGCGGCGTAGTTTTTGATACGTTAAAAGTACTGCATTGCCAGTAAATTAGCGCTTTTTTGCCCTGGCGAGATTTAGTGCGCTTCTTGGATTACACTGTGCGCAGTTCAGTCGGTTTAAAAGGTGGAGAATGAAAAACTATCAGTGGATTAGTGAGCATGTGGCGGCGCGTAAGCGCAAAGAGGACATGCCAGCAATTTTAGTCCCGGTAAAAGAAGTCCAAGCTCTGGCGCAGCTCAGTGACGCAGAGGTGTTTTCAACAATGACGCGCCGGGTCTTTCGCGCGGGCCTGAAGCACTCTCTGGTGGATGCGAAGTGGCCGGCCTTTGAAAAAGCGTTCTGGGGATTTGAGCCGTTTAAAGTGGCTCTTATGAGCGATGAGCAGCTGGAAAACCTGATGCAAAACACAGATATTATTCGCCACTGGGGGAAAATTAAGGCAACTAGACTCAATGCTTTTATGGTTGATCAACTTGCGCAGCGCGAGGGTAGTTTTGCCACGTATATCGCTAATTGGCCCAGCCAAGATATTGTTGGGCTATGGGCGCAGTTGAAAAAAGAGGGGTCTCATCTTGGCGGTAATTCTGGAGCGGCCTTTTTGCGCATGTTAGGCAAGGATACTTTTATGTTGACGGACGATGTTGTCACCGCGCTCAAAGCGCAGGGGATTGTTGACAAGCGTCCAACCTCAAAGCGTGACTTGAATACAGTACAAGATGCTTTTAACACGTGGCACACGCAATCCGGTGGTGTTCCTTATGCGCACATTAGCCGCATGCTCGCCTGTACTATAGGGTATTAGCGCACATTCTTTCGTGCGCAGATATCGAATGCCGTGCAAGCGCACGGCAGTGCAGTTCGATGTGAGTTTACGCTAGATTAGCTCTGGTGATCTGCAGGTGAGAGCGTCTTGAGAAAGTCACTCAAACTGTCTGCGATTTTACGAATAGGCTTTTTGCCGGGCAGCTCATACCAGACTTCGCCGCTGTCATTGTCAATGCAGAGCATCCCTTCATCGGGTAGTGTGAGCGCAAAAAACAGTGACAGTGGCTGACGCTGTTTTTGCTTGCTCATGGCGTGACCGACTAAATTGCTGCGCAGGCGTTCAAGGTCTTCTTCATTCCACAGTTGTAACAGCTCTAATTCCCCGTTATTACAGGTCGCACGTAAGTGCTCAGACCAAAAACAGCTGTAGTAAGCGACGATATCGGGGTGGATTTGCGTTTCCAATGCTGTGCCGAGTCGCTCGAACATGGTGTGGCTATCTTGAGCGACAGGTTGCCACGAACATGGATCGCCATCTGCTAATCTGTCGGAGCCAATGTAGCAAGGGGAGGGCCATTGAGTGTCATAGTCTATGTCTAGGTTTATGCCGTTTGCTCGCTGATGTTCTAGCCAGCGTTTGACAAAGGTTTCTAGGATTTGATGGATTTCGGACAAGGCGTACATCTCAGATTAAAAAGAAGGCTATTCTAACCCATGCGCGCTTAAATTGGCCAAATCAAAGCTGGGGTGGTTGAATTTTGATCGCCATTGTTTGTGCTTTAATCGCATTCGGTTGGAATTTGTACAAAACTGAAAAATAAATTCAGAAAGTGGCGATAAAGGTTTGACTTCGTGGCGAAAGCAATTAGAATTCGCACCCACGATTGAGGCAAACGAGTCAGCATGCTGTCTTACTCAATCGGCACAATTTGTACGGAGTGGTAGTTCAGTTGGTTAGAATACCTGCCTGTCACGCAGGGGGTCGCGGGT
>JBMZCU010000385.1:0-3197 GCA_049613705.1 Pseudomonadales bacterium
AGGCGGTAAGTGACGGTCTCACCATCGGGATCTGTGGCAGAAGCTGTGATGCCGACATAAGCACCATTACCGGCATTAAAGGCCACCACGTTGCTGTCGTCGGTATCGCTGTCTGTCACCGGACCAACAGGGTTGTTACCAGGGTTTGTACCGCCACCTGCGGTGATCGTAATATCGAAGTCCGCTTCGTTGGTGGAGCCGTCCGCGCTGGTCGCGCGCACTTTGATCGATGCCGTATCGCTGACGCCACTGTCCAGCTTCGTATTATCCGCTACCGTGACACGGCCGGTGTCAGGGTCGATCGCGAACGCACCGTTGGCATCGTTGATCAGCTCGTAAGTGACTTTATCGCCGTCATCATCTTTTGCGTTGATATCGATGTTGACGTAAGTGCCGTTGTTGGCTGCATCGCCAATCGTGTTCTCGGCATCATCAGTATCGACCACCGCACCCACTTCGTTATCGGTATTACCGCCACCGCCCCCAGGCGCCGCGCTGCCCAAGGTAATAGTAAAGTCTTCGGTGCTATTGGTATCATCTGTACTCTCGGCGACTACAGAAACCTTGTATGTATCACCCTCACTGCCAAGCTTAGTCGCATCAGCCACTGTAACTCGGCCAGTACTGCGATCGATTGCAAACGCGCCGTTCGCACTGTCCGTTAGGCGGTAGGTGACTGTCTCGTTATCGGGATCTATTGCCGAGGCCGTAATACCCACATAGGCACCGTTACCGGCATTAAATGCCACCACATTACTATCATCGATATCACTATCAATCACCGGACCAACAGGGTTGTTACCTGGCCCAGTACTGCCTGCCTGTACGAGTATCTGGAAGTTTGCAGGCTTGCTAGAGCCGTCACTACTGGAAGCCAACACTGTGATGGTAACGACATCCGAAATGGTGGCATTCAGCTTTGAGCTATCAGCGACAAAAACTTTACCCGTGTCTTTATCTATGCGAAACGCGCCGTTAGCGGAATCGAGCAGTTTGTAGGTGACCGTATCACCCTCATCAATATCAACGGCGTTGACGTCAATATTGACATACGTTCCTTCACTCGCATTATCTTTAACTTGGTTTAAAGCCCCATCCGTATCCGAAGGTACACCTACCTGATTAGCACTTAAATTAACGGAGTAGCTCTCTGTATCTAGAATTGCCCACTTCTCAGCTTTGTTACCTGCTAGATCTGTCGCCTCTACGGTTGCTCGAATCGTTCTATCAGTATCTGCCGCCAAAGCTGAAGCAGGCACTTCAACAACAAAAGTGCCATTTGCAGCGACATTGCCGCTGTACTCGATACCATCAACCTCGATAGTTACCCTATCCCCTGACGTATATTCGCCCTCAACTGTGCCAGTGATGGCAATATCACTGCCCAGTTCGGCCTTATTGATCACATCATCATCGGTAATATTTTCATCAAGTGAAATCGTTGTTGTACTCGCCGTAGGCTTGAGGAGATCTATATTTACTTGCTGCTCATCCTCGCTTGCAATATTACCCGCTGTATCTATTACCCGTACCTTGTATACGAAGTCACTGTCATGGGTCAGCCCATCTGAGAACACCCAATGCAACCCGTTTACGCCAGCCGCAAGCCAAGTAACGCCACCATCCACTGAAACTTCTAAGCGTTCATCAGATGCGAGCTCTTTGGAAATCGAACCAAATAATGTCAAGCTTTGATCTGATGTTACAAAATCCCCTGCTACCCCAGTGTCATCAGACATAGAGAGAATTTCAACTTGGCTTTCAGATGTCGTCGCATCTAACACAAAAGAGACAGTACCATGAAAGTGAGTGCCCCCAAGCGGGCTCGCTATTGCATAGTTAACCTCATAGTCTCCGTCAAGAAATTTGCCGTCAATGGTCTTTGGAAGCGGCACACTCACATAGAGTGAGTCTTCTTTCATGTCATCTTCGTCCAGCGTATGCGTCAGTAGCGAAGGGAAGCGACTGGGAGTCGCAACATAAATCAGGATGATATCTCCCACTAAAGTACCCTGGGGAACTATGACTTCTGCATGTAATCTGTCAGCTTCTTCTTCGTTTACTAAATTGTCATCACCGAACAATTTAATCATCGTTGGTGCTGCGGCAGGTGCTGCAGATACAACGGGGGTGCTTTGTGAGATTTGCTGCGGTTCATCGTCAACAATTGGAGCATCAGCTTGGACTTGCTGCGTGCTTGCCTGTGGCGTCGCAGCGCTGGCTTGCGTTTTAACCTCACCGAGGCCGGTCGATGTGAGTACTGTACTCTCCTGACTTGTTTGGTGATTTAGCGTGACCTTAGCGGCATCTGAAAATCCGGAGTATGCTGTTTTATCAATCGCAATTTCAAAGCCACCTAACTCAATATCTTCTTTTGTCAGCCGATGGTCTTCTGAGAATGTTCTGCCATTTTCTTCAATCTCTATAGTTACAATTTCATCGGCGACAGCAGAGCGTGGCACTCTAACGGTAAAAGAGAGCAGTTCTGCCTGTGTTTGCTCATCGATACGCTCTTCAGCGCTCAACCATTGGTCAACAGCCAGTTCAGAAATAATGGCACTGATTGTGGCGTTCTTATTTACATTACTCATCTTGAAATCCTTTTAAGTCCACGACGCTGTATCTGCATGAAATTGCGGTAGTAGCTAGGCCCCTGCTTCGCTTTACATGAGCGAAGCACTATTAATGCTCCAGGTTCATATACAAAAATAGCTGGCACTACTTATCTTTTAGACGCACAAAATAACACAGACTTAACAAAACCTGAATAAGACCTAGGGCCAAGTTTTGTTTAAAAACACGGTTCATAACACGCCAAGAGAGCATTGACTGGATAAGCCCTATCGCCAAAGAGGCGCCTGCTTTAGCAACACAGCTAAATCCGATACGTACATTACTTTTTGGGGATATACGCTGACATTCGCTTTATCAAAAGTGTCTGCTGGCATCTACTGGCTAATGTATAGTTCATAAATAGGCGTTTCGCCATTTCGCGATTACCTAATTTATACTGCAATTTAGAGCTAACTATTTAATGTTAATAGTTATATTCGGTGGGAAGCTATTGATGTATAAATTGGAAGGGTGAACAATAAAATGAAGGAGTTAATACATCGCTTTTTTAGCTTGTGCTCTAAAAAGACGAAGATAGATGCTTTTATCAGGGTAGAATCACCCCTTTCTTGTGCAGATGCAGC
>JBMZCU010000386.1:0-3195 GCA_049613705.1 Pseudomonadales bacterium
CGCGTTTGGGCCTCTGCTGGCATATCACCTATCTCATCGAGAAACAAAGTACCGCCATTGGCCTGCTCAAAGCGCCCCTGCCTTGCGGCATTGGCACCGGTAAAGGCCCCTTTCTCATGACCAAAAAGCTCAGATTCAATCAAATCTTTTGGAATGGCTGCCATATTGAGCGGAACAAATTCACTGCTGCTGCGCGGGCTGTGTTTGTGCAGAGCGTGCGCCACCAACTCTTTGCCGGTTCCCGATTCGCCGTTGATTAACACGGTGATATTAGACTTAGAGAGCCTTCCTATGGCGCGAAAAACCTCCTGCATCGCCGGCGCTTCGCCGATGATTTCAGCCCCGGGTTGCGCTTCTTGCACAGGTACTTCTCGGCTGAGCTCCGCGGCGTAATTGATCGCCCTATCAACGATTGAAACCGCATCGTCAATATCAAACGGCTTAGGCAGATACTCAAATGCCCCGCCCTGATAAGAGGCCACAGCGCTGTCTAAGTCTGAGTGCGCTGTCATTATCACCGTCGGGATCGTCGGGTAGCGCTGCTGCAAGAACTCAAGCAGCTGCAAACCGTCTGTGCCGGGCATACGAATATCGCTGACGATAACATCCGGCCGCGCTTTGTGTAGCTGCTCAATCAGCTCGTCAGCACGGCTAAAACTACGCACTTTGAGCCCTTCTCGCGCCAGCGACTTTTCCAATACCCAGCGAATCGAAGTGTCATCGTCGACAACCCAGACAACGGTCTGGGCACTGTGTGGTACGTGTTGCATGATGAACTCCTTCTAAGCCAGCGGCAACCAGAGCGAAAACACCGTCTCTGCGGGCTCGCTCCTGCACTCAATGAGGCCGCCGTGCTGATTGATAATAGATTGCGAAATGGACAGCCCTAAGCCGCTGCCCTGGGCTCGTGTGCTGATCATTGGAAAGAACAAACTACCCTTGACGTCTTCGCCGATGCCAACACCGTTATCGATTACTTCGATCAGACAAACCAACTTGTGTTTGTGCGCCCCCAGTGTCACTTGACGCCTAGCGCGGGTACGCAATGTAATGACCGGCGATTCCACGGTATGCGCCTGCAAAGACTGCAGCGCATTGCGCACAATATTCAACGCCGCCTGAATCAGTTGACCGTGATCCCCCATCAACTCAGGAATACTGGGGTCGTAATCGCGCTGAAGCACTATCCCATTGAGGCCTTCAGCAGAGACCAGTGCCGCTACATGCTCAAGCACACTGTGAATGTTGATGACAGATCGCTCAGGCGCCCTACGCGGCCCCAATAGACGATCCACCAGATCGCGCAGACGATCCGCCTCACTGATAATAACCTGAGTGTATTCGCTCAACTGCTTGTCATTGAGCTCTCGCTCTAACAGCTGAGCAGCCCCGCGAATCCCCCCGAGCGGATTCTTAATTTCATGCGCCATACCGCGCACCAAGTTGCGTGTTGTCGCATGGCGCTCTTGCAACTCCTCTTCACGCTCGATACGCAGCAAGCGATCTCTTGATTGCAATTCAATGAGCAGCGCCTCGCCATCGAATACGATGGGCGACACACTGTAGTCCAGCGTGTGCTCAACCCCTTTAGCAGTCGTCACTTTAGCTTCGCGTATCGTGTAGGGGTGACCACTGGCAAAGGCTTCGATCAGCATTTCGCGTTCGCGCTCGAGCAAAAACAGCCAGTGCCACAGCGGATGAGATGCCAAGCGAGATGCACTGAGACCAATGAGCACCTCAGCTGCAGCGTTTAGGTATATAATCTGGAAATCACTGTCTATGACAATGACGCTGGTCGACATACTGCCAACCAACTCGCGGTAGCGGCTTGCCGACGGCCCCTGTCTCTCCATTGTTCACCACTCCAACCTATAGTTATTATTTAATTAACAGCCACTTAGCTCAATAAGTAAAGCAAGCACAGTGCCAACTAAGGCAAGGCGTATCACGCCGCCTCTACCGCGGCGCAAGTATTTTGCACACACCCAATCGCACCATTTTAGTGCAACTGATATGAGCGCACCACTTTAGTGCTTACTTTTCGTCGTCACCACTTTCTGTAACGCAAAAAAAAGCCCCCTGACGGAGGCTTCTTCACTGTCAGTCTTTACACTGAGTAGTAGAGATCAAACTCTACCGGGTGCGTTGTCATGTTGACACGCGCCACTTCTTCTTCTTTAAGCTCGATGTAAGCATCTAGCATCTCATCCGAGAATACACCGCCTTTAGTCAAGAACTCACGATCTTCCTTCAGCGCCTTCAGCGCCTCTTCTAGACTGCTGGCCACGGTTGGAATCTGCGCCGCCTCTTCTGCTGGCAGGTCGTAGAGATCCTTATCTGCAGCTTCGCCTGGGTGAATCTTGTTCTGGATGCCGTCTAGGCCCGCCATCATCAGCGCTGAGAAGCACAGGTATGGGTTGGCAACTGGATCCGGGAAACGTGTTTCAACACGACGCGCCTTTGGATTTGTCACATATGGGATACGGATTGAAGCTGAGCGGTTACGCGCTGAGTAAGCCAACATAACAGGCGCTTCAAAGCCCGGAACCAAACGCTTGTAAGAGTTGGTTGATGGGTTACAGATCGCATTCAGTGCTTTCGCGTGCTTAATAACACCACCGATGTAATAAAGCGCATCTTCACTCATACCGGCATAGGAATCGCCCGAGAAGATATTGACGCCATCTTTAGACAGTGACATGTGTACGTGCATACCTGAACCGTTGTCACCGACAACAGGCTTAGGCATAAAGGTCGCAGTCTTACCGAAAGCGTGTGCAACATTGTGTACGCAGTATTTTAGCACCTGCACTTCATCCGCCTTAGCCGTTAGCGTGTTGGCACCAACACCAATTTCACACTGACCAGCGGTTGATACTTCGTGGTGGTGAACCTCAATTTTCAGCCCCATCGCTTCCATTGCATTACACATCTGGCCGCGGATATCGTGTAGAGAATCTACTGGAGGTACAGGGAAGTAACCACCTTTAACACGTGGACGGTGACCTGAGTTACCACCTTCTAGCTTGCGGTTGTTCGACCAAGCAGCCTCATCAGAGGTGATTGAGTAGCTGCAGCCACTCATGTCGATGTTGAAGTGCACTTCATCAAAGATGAAGAACTCAGGCTCTGGTCCAAACAGTGCAGAGTCAGCGATACCTGTAGATTTCAGGTACTCTTCAGCGCGACGCGCTA
>JBMZCU010000387.1:0-3190 GCA_049613705.1 Pseudomonadales bacterium
ATATTAGATCCTCAAAAACGAGGCGCAAATATTAACTAAGAACCTTTTAAGAAACAAGCTTTTCTAATTCTTTTTCCACTTTTTTTGCAAGCGCTGTACAGATATCAACCACCTGCTGCTTATCGCGCCCTTCTACCATAACCCTGACTAGCGGTTCTGTGCCTGACGATCGAAGCAACACCCGCCCACTATCAGCCAATTCCGCCTCGGCCGACTCAACCGCCGCGACCACTTCTGGTACCGAAAGCACATCAACTTTGCGCGGCAAGCGGACATTGATCATCTTCTGCGGCACTTTTGTCATAACCGTTTTGATTTGCGCCAAAGTCTTGCCCTGCCTAGACATTGCCAATAACACCTGCAACGCCGCTACGGTTCCATCACCCGTACTGGTTAGGTGTGAACAAATAACATGCCCCGAGCTCTCTCCACCGAGCGCCCAGTTTCGCGCCTTTAGCTGCTCCATCACATAGCGGTCACCCACGTTCGCCCGCACGAAGGGAATATCCTGTGCCTGGCAGGCCAGCTGCATCCCAAAATTACTCATCAAGGTCCCGACAACACCACCTTCAAGGGCATTTTGCGCCTTAAGATCCGCAGCGATAATCATTAATAATTCATCGCCGTCAACCGCTTCACCTGAACCATCCACCATGATCACACGGTCGCCATCGCCATCGAGCGCAATCCCAAGATCAGCCTGCTCTGCAAGCACTACTTTTTGCAGCTTTGCTGTATCGGTAGCACCACAGCCATCGTTGATGTTCTCCCCATTGGGAGAGGACGCTATTTGAATAACCTGTGCACCCAACTCTTCAAGCACAGCCGGTGCTACGTGATAAGTCGCACCATTTGCGCAGTCGAGCACTATCTTATAGCCTTGAAGCTCAAAACCTGTGGGCACGCTCGCCTTGCAAAACTCGATATAGCGCCCGGGCGCATCATCGATACGCTTGGCCTTACCCAGCTCACTCGAGGGGACCGTACTCATTGCCAAATCCATCTGCGCCTCTATCTTTTGCTCGATTTCATCGGCCAGTTTGGTACCGTCTGGGCCGAAAAACTTAATCCCGTTATCGGCAAATGGATTGTGCGATGCGGAAATTACGATACCCGCATCGGCGTGAAAAGTCTGCGTCAAATAGGCGATCGCCGGTGTTGGCATAGGCCCTGTCAGCAACACATCAACACCGGCAGCACTTAAACCAGCCTCCAGCGCTGATTCAAACATATAGCCAGATATACGCGTGTCTTTACCAATTAATATCTTGCTGCGCCCTTCACGAGCGAACACTTTACCTGCAGCCCAGCCCAGTTTGAGCATGAAATCGGGGGTGATCGGGTATTCACCCACTGTTCCGCGGATTCCATCGGTACCAAAATACTTTCTTGTCATCATTGCTTTCCTTACTTCAGTGCCTGTATCACATTTACAACATCTGCACTCTCTCGCACGTCGTGCACTCTGACTATAGAGGCTCCGCTGTGCGCTGCATGTGCCACACTCGCCAAGCTTCCCGCTAAGCGCTCATCAACCTCGCGATTGAGCAATTGCCCAAACATGCTCTTGCGAGACGTACCAATCAACAGACCGTAACCCGTCGCCAAAAAACGCTCACTGTCGCGCAACAATTGCAGATTGTGTTCCAAGCTCTTGCCAAAGCCTATACCGGGGTCTAACAGCAGCAGCGACTTATCTATCCCATGATCTTGGCACAATTGCGCTCTATCGAGTAGATAACGCAGCATCTCATCAGTGACACTTGCATACTCAGGCGCACGCTGCATGGTTTGAGGTGAGCCTTTCATGTGCATTAAGCAAACAGCCAAGCCCGATTCTGCCGCCGCCTCTAACGCGCCTTCACGCTCTAGCGCACGCACGTCGTTAATCATGCCTGCGCCGAGTGCCGCTCCTTCACGCATCAAGGAAGCGTTACTCGTATCCAGAGAAACCACAACATCGATATTGCGGACGATCAGCTCAAGTGCTGGCAGCACTCTATCCATCTCCTGAGCCTCACTGACCGGCTCGGCTCCTGGGCGCGTGGATTCACCACCAATATCTAGAATGCTCGCACCCTCGTCGACCATTTTCTGCGCTCTACGCAATAATACGTCGCTGTCTAGCGCCTCTCCCGTCAGCAATTTCCCGCCATCGGAGAATGAATCCGGTGTGACATTGAGAATACCCATCACTTGGGTTGAGCTAAGATCTAACATCCGCTGCCCACACTTTAACGACGCCATCGCATCATCCTATCTATAATTGATAAAAAAAAACCAGCGGTACGTTACGCACAGCTGGTTTTTTATCAACCGCCGCCAGCATTAACTGTCTTTGGGCGGTTCCTGTACATCTTGATCATCGTCTTTGGGTGCCGGCTTTTTCGTCGACAGCTCGACCACAACGTCATCTTTTTCAGTATCGACTACATCCGCTGCAGGCTCTTCAGATGTCTTGTCATCCTCATCGCTCCAGCCCTCAGGATCACTGACTGGCTGTCTCGCCATCAGCTCGTCAATCTGCTCGCTGCTGATAGTTTCATACTTCATCAACGCTTGCGTCATAGACTCTAGAATATCGCGGTTTTCTTCGAGCGTGGTCGCTGCCTTGTGGTAGCACTCATCGATAATACGGCGCACTTCAGCATCGATTTTCTCCATCGTGCTTTCAGCCATCGGCTTCGCCGCCTGACCGTAGCCACCACCAAAAGGCCCAGCCTCTTCGTCATCGTACAGAAGAGGACCAAGATTATCAGACAGTCCCCACTTGCTGACCATACTGCGTGCCATGCTGGTCGCGCGCTGAATATCGTTTGATGCGCCTGTCGTCACACCCTCTTTACCCAGTGTCATTTCTTCGGCGATACGACCGCCATAGAGCGAGCAAATATTCGAAAGTATCATCTGCTTAGAGTGCGAGTAGCGATCTTCTTCAGGCAGGAACATAGTGACACCCAAAGCCCGACCACGTGGAATGATAGAGACTTTATAGACGGGGTCATGCCCAGGCATCAATCGGCCGACGATGGCGTGGCCCGATTCGTGATAAGCCGTATTTAGACGCTCAGCCTCTGACATCACCATAGATTTGCGCTCTGCACCCATCATGATTTTATCTTTGGCTTTCTCAAACTGCTCCATCGCAACTTTACGCTTACTACCGCGCGCGGCAAACAGCGCCGCTTCG
>JBMZCU010000388.1:0-3167 GCA_049613705.1 Pseudomonadales bacterium
ACTCTTTCAAACGCGAGAGCGTTACCCGCCGCAGCAACAGCATTAGAAAGGACAACACCACCCAGACATTGACGGTGGTCGAGCACTTTAAAGGAGCAACCGAAGTAGGCTCCCTCTACTTGCGTCCGGAGTATCGACTTCCCGGCGTAGGACAAATGCTCGCCCGCGCACGCTACTTGCTAATGGCAAGCCGCCCAGAGCTTTTCTCTGAACGCGTAATGGCGGAGCTTCGCGGCTGGGTTAATGAACAAAATGAGTCGCCTTTATGGCAAGCGCTGGGGTCAAAGTTCTTCGACATGCCTTTTCAGGAAGCGGTGACAATCGCCGCTACCGAAGGCCCTGGGTTCATCACCGAACTCATGCCTAAGCAAGCGATTTATATCGATTTGCTGCCACACAGCGCACGCGATGTGATCGGCAAACCTAACGATGCATCGGCACCAGCGCTGCGCATGCTACACAGAGAAGGCTTTGAACACAGCGGTTTTGTAGACTTGTTTGACGGCGGCCCATCTGTCGAGGCACAGCTAAAAGAGATTAAAACGATTAGAGATAGCGCCTTGACTACGCTGAACATCACGCACAATCAAGCGCAGCTGAACGATACTTTCTATATCAGCAACGACAAGCTAGATGACTTTAAGCTCACTATGGCCGAAGGTCGAGTAGAACGTGATGGCAGCTTGAGTATTTCGACCGAAACCGCCGCCGCGCTAGCGCTAAACTGCGGCGAGCACGTACGCTTTGTTACCGTCAACCGCTCTCGAAAACAAAGCGCGCACGCAGCCTAAAATTCACAGGATGTGCGGCTACCGTCGCACCCACACCCTCTTTGGCTGATACTGTCTCGCGCCAGTATCGGCCATTTTTTTATTTTGCGCTTAACAAACGCTCAAGACGCGCTAAATCTTCTGGCGTATCGATGCCTGCTGGCTGCGCCTGACAAGCCTCTGCCACGTGAATTTTCTCACCCTGATAAAGTGCGCGTAACTGCTCCAAACTCTCAACCTGCTCAATAGCAGCGCTCGGCCATGTTACGTACTTATGTAAAAAAGCCACCCGATAGGCATAAATTCCGATGTGACGCTGCCAGGCAAAACCTTGAGGCATCTGTTGCTTTGATGCTGCAAAAGCATCTCGCGGCCAGGGGATAGCTGCGCGACTGAAGTAGAGCGCCATCCCATTGACATCACTGAGCACTTTCACTGCATTGGGATCTAACAAAGTTTCGACACTCTCGATAGCCTCACTCAATGTCGATATTGCAGCGCTCGAATTGTCAGCCAAGTTAGCGGCCACTTGATTGATCAGGGCCGGTGGAATCATGGGCTCATCACCCTGCACATTAACCACGATCTCATCTTCGGTAAAACCGTACTGCGCAACTACTTCCTGCAATCTATCAGTACCGGAGAGGTGATCTGTGCGCGTCATACACACCTCACCACCAAAAGCTTTTACTTCATTGAAAATACGCTCATCATCGGTTGCGACAACGATTTTTTGGGCATCACTCTGCTGCGCCTGCTCGTAGACACGACGCACCATACTAACACCTGCGATCTCAACCAACGGCTTACCTGGAAAGCGTGTCGAGCCAAAGCGAGCTGGGATGATTACACTAAACGCCATTATTTAGCCAACCGCTCATCGCTGCTCAACGTCCGCGCTTCGCTCTCAAGCATAACCGGAATACCATCGCGGATTGGATACGCTAAACCACTGCTGCGACAGACAAGCTCATTATTTTCTTTATCCAATTCAACAGGGGCTTTTGATACCGGACAAACCAATATATCAAGTAACTTTTTGTCCATCTAAACTCTCTCTCTTTTTCTGGGTTAGCTGGTCAATACGCTGACAGAAACCCTGTTCAAATTCACCGCTTAGGCTAGCCTCAACGGCGAGATAATAACAGTGCGGCGTCGCAAACGCGCCACACTTAACTGCATCTTTTTCAGTCATTAAGACTATATCATCCGCAAAAGGCGCTAGATCTTGCGCGCTAAAGCGGTAGTGGTCTGCGAAAGCATGAGACTGCGCTTGAACGCCAAGCTCATGTAACGTGTCAAAAAAACGCTGCGGATTACCAATGCCTGCAAATGCCTGCACCTTACGCCCCTCTTCGCCAAGGCGTGGTAGAAACTCGCTAAGCGAGTATCGCTTGCCATCGCGCACACGACACCAGTATGCAGGCTTCAATTGCATCGCAACATCACAGCCATAACGCTGTTCACTCGCCCCATTTACTACACAGTAATCAACATGCTGTAAGCGCTCAGCACCTTCACGCAGTGGGCCTACAGGCAGATGGCGCTCATTGCCCAAGCCGCGCGCACCGTCAATCACAGCGATTTCGAGATCCCGCCCCATCCTATAGTGCTGTAAACCATCATCACTAATAATGACATCGCAGTTACTGTGAGCCAATAAGTGACGACACGCCGCACTGCGATCGGGATCGATCACCATAGGCACCTCTGTGCGGCGCACTACCATCAGCGGCTCATCCCCACATTGCAACGGCTCACCGTCACCTGTGACAAACGCAGGGTAATCCACCCCTTTAGCACCATAACCGCGACTGACAACCCCTGGATGATATCCTCTGCGGCGCAACAACTCGATCAGCGCAACGGTCAACGGGCTTTTTCCTGTACCGCCAACGGCAATATTACCGACAACGACCAAAGGAACCGGTGACTGCCATTGGAGCGCTGTATCACGTTCGCGCTTTGCAGCAGCCAGTCGCTTATAGAGCCACTCCAAAGGTGAAAGCAATCTAGCCCAACCCGGTGATGCTTGGTACCACTGGCGCTGTAGCATTACTCAGCTTGCTCTTTGAGCGTGGATATTTTTATCTTGTTCAACCCCAACTGACCCGCGACATCCATAACTGTCACTATATATTGATGCGCAGCCTGAGCGTCGGCACTGATCACAATGGCAGGTTGTTGATCTTTATTCTCAAGAAAAGGCGTTAGCGCTGTACGCAATGATTGCACCGAGTTATTGATCAACAATTGACCATCGACTTTATAGTTACCCTGTGCGTCAATCACTATCTCAACATCAGCAGCGATCACCTGCTCTTGCGGCTCGCGATCCGCTTTAGGTAGATCGATACCTATACGCGACTCTTTGGTAAACGTTGTCGATACCATAAA
>JBMZCU010000389.1:0-3159 GCA_049613705.1 Pseudomonadales bacterium
CTTTACCATCGCGGTAAAAATCTACCTGGGACTCCGAGCTTCCCCCGGAAGATTTGAGCAAAAAAGTACAGGATATCTGCCCTTGGTGGCGAGTTAAGTTCTGCGGTGTGTCAATGCAGGTGCCCAACACGACGCGTTGTTCCATGATTATGGGGATCATCGGCCCGCCAAAATAATTGGTGATTGCCACTTTGGCGGCATCGGCGCTGGGGCGTTCGGGCTGTGTCGTGCCCCAAGTGAGGGTGGAGCTTAAGAGCGCCAGCGTAAAGGCTAGCGAGGTGTAGATTGTATTCACTCTATTCCCTGTGAAATTGTGATTTGGTTGGTGTTAATCCGAGCTAAAGGACATGTCGTCCAAGAGGTTGGAGATCTGCTCGAGTGAGCTTTCATCGAACATGATGCCCACTAAGGTTTGGCCATGTTCGAGGCGGTTATTCTTGACGTGTGCTTTTACGATCAGTGGCTTGTTGACCCCGACTAGTGTGATTGCGATATACACCGGGCGCTTGACCATGCCGACGTTGTCCTTCTCTGCCTTGAAGGAGAACTGGCAGCCGCGCGCGGAGATATCGACGATATAGCCGTTGATGCAGTTGCCGGTGAGCTGGCCGTCGGCCATGTGCGGTGAAATCTGCGCCGGTAGGTGGGTCTTTTCGCGCTGGTGGCTGCGCAGTTGGCGGTTCTCGATACGCGAAGGGTAGTTGAGGAAGATCAACTTATCCGGCGCATTGATGAACTGCTTGATCGTCGTCGAGAAAGCCACACACTCGCCGTGCTGGCCCTCTAGAATGTAGCGCACTATCACACCGGTGCCATCGATCAATACGTCTTGATAGTCTTTGATATTGAGCCGCGGCGGGAATTTGAGAATTAGATAGTTGCCAATATCGATGCCGATGACAACGGGTTTAATCCGCACCAGCTTAGAGCTGCCCAGCTGTAAGTCGACAATATTGCCAGGGGATAATTGATTGATAAATTTGTGAACGGTCAAGTTTGCTGGGCTATTCATATCGTCAGTTTTTTATAGTTTTTGTCGTGAATTCGAAAATGCGAGCGCCTAAATCTAAATGCATGATTATTAATATCAAGTGAATACAGGCATTTATGTGCGAGAGTGGCGAGCATTTGCCGTGAGAATGTCGCAAGATAGGGCTGTAAGAGAGCGCTGCGAGGCGTGCGGAGTATTCACCCCGCACTGAGTTCTAGCGCGTGTCTAGCCCTGTATTAGTTCATGCCGATGGCGAACATAGAGTCCAGGTCGTACTTAGAAAAAGCCTTGAAGGCGATCATTGTTTCAGTGGCGATGATTTCATCGATCTTGCCGATCTCCATCGAGACCAGGTCAGCCAGCTGCTCGTTGTTCTCAGTGCGGATCAGGGCGACCAAGTCGTACTGCCCGGCGACTGAAAACACTTCAGTCACACCTTGCATCTCCGCCAGGCGCGCGCCGACGTTGCTGGCTTGACCGCGAGTCACATTCATCAAAACTATTGTGGATACCATGCTGAAAAATCCTTATCGAAAGAGGGTTGGGCGAGGCATCTTATAAACGCCCCGCGATGATTGCGAATATGTTACTTGATTCGAGGTGTGTTTTGGAAGGCGCGAACAAGTCCCCAGCTTTGGACGTATTCACACGTTCTCTATGCCAGCAGTGACTGGGTCAGCGGATGCTGCTGCTCGCACAGTCCATCGATGATGTTGAAGTGGTGTCTGTCAGGCTCCTCGATGGCCTCTGTGGCCAGCGCAAAGCCCTTCCAAATATCGGCCTGTACTCGGTTGAGGCGTACAAACTCGGGGCGCTCATCGCTGCCGACCCAACAGGTCAGCGGGGCGAGGTGCTTTGGTGCTTTGAGCACGGGGCTCTGGGCGCAGGCCTGCACCCAGTCGAGCTGCAGCTTGGTGGCCATCTGAGTATTGAGCAGCGGGCGCAGATCGTGCACCCCGGAGATGGAGACCGTCTTGGCGATGCGCGCCTGCACTTCGCCATCGAGCGGGCTGTCTTGGCACAGCATCTGGGTCACTAAGTGGCCGCCCGCCGAGTGACCGCTGAGACGAATTGGGCCTGCAACTTGAGCTGCAGCACACTCGATAGCGAGCGCGACTTCCGCGGTGATCTGGGCGATGCTGGCCTCTGGGCAGAGAGTGTAAGAGGGCATAGCGACCGCGTAGCCCGCATCGATACAACCTTGCGCCAAGTGCGACCAGTAGCTTTTGTCGAGCATCAGCCAGAAACCGCCGTGGACGAAGACCATCAGCCCCTTAGGCTCAGCTTCAGGGAGAAAGAGGTCCAGCAGGTTGCGCTCGGCCTCGCCGTAGCGGATATCCAGCTGCGCCCGTCCCGCTTCAGTCAGCGCAGCGCGAAAGTTGGCCGCAGGCTCCACCCAGCGTGCGGGCCACTGGTCGCCCTCTGGGATGTTGCTGGCGTTGGCGTAGGCGTCGTCCCAATCTGTGATTGGATAGCTGTCTTTGCTCATCTGTGATCTACCTGTTATTAACCTGGCGATGAAAGAGTTTCCCTAACTGTTTCATCGTCGCTCATTAAAATCTGGCGGCTTTTTGCGAAAACCCTTGATTTTAAAGGGTTCGCATTGGCCTGTGGCCTATGGTGGTACATCCTGTACCACGTTGACCCGTCATCTAAGTAGGTGCCGGGTTAATAGCTTTGTGTCAGGGTTTAGAAAAAGGCTTGAATACCTGTTTGCGCACGGCCCAGTATCAGGGCGTGGATATCGTGGGTGCCCTCGTAGGTGTTGACAGCCTCCAAGTTCATGACGTGGCGAATTACCCCGTACTCGTCACTGACCCCGTTGCCGCCGTGCATATCGCGGGACTGACGCGCGATCTCCAGCGCTTTGCCGCAGTTGTTGCGCTTCATCAGCGAGATCAGCTCGGCGCTCAAGTTGTGCTGGTCCAGCAGTCTGCCCATTTGCAGCGCCCCCTGCAAGCCCAGCGCAATCTCGGTCTGCATATCGGCGAGTTTCTTTTGGATCAACTGGTTAGCTGCCAGCGGGCGGTTGAACTGCTTGCGGTCCAAAGTGTACTGGCGAGCCCTGTGCCAGCAGTCTTCTGCCGCGCCCAGTGCGCCCCAGGCGATACCGTAGCGCGCCTTGTTGAGGCAGCCGAAGGGACCGGCCAGCCCCGAGACTTCCGGCA
>JBMZCU010000390.1:0-3141 GCA_049613705.1 Pseudomonadales bacterium
GATGAAATTGTTTCCCTAACTATTTCATCGTCGCCCATTAAAATCTGGCGGCTTTGTGCGAAAACCCTTGATTTTAAAGGGCTCGCATTGGCCTCCAGCCAATGGTAGTACATCCTTCGTCTAAATAAGTGCCGGGTTAATAAATCAACACACCCGTTAATCTTTATAGTCGCTCTTGTCTAAGCCATACTTTTTCATTTTGTCGTACAGCGTCTTTCGCGGTAACCCTAAACAGTGCTGAGTCTCCTGAATCGAGCCACCGCATTTACCGAGCTGGGTGTGAATGAGCATCTTTTCAAACTGCGCTACCTGCTGCGCTAAATTCGATACCTGATTTTGCTCGGTGATTAAGCGGTCTTCAAAATCAAAGGTGCCGCTCTCGCCGAGCAGTACATTGCGCTCGGCGACATTGCGCAGCTCGCGAATATTGCCCGGCCAGTCGTGGTGCAACAGCGCAGCCATGCGCTGCGCCGAGAGTTCCGTAAAATCGCGTCCGTATTGGGTGGAGGCAATAATCGAAAAGTGCTGAAAAAGCAGAGGGATATCATCTTTGCGCTGGCGCAGTGGCGGGATTTCCACTTTGACCACATTGAGCCGGTAGTAGAGGTCTTCGCGAAACTCACCGCGTGCCGCCAGCGCTTTAAGGTCGACTTTTGTCGCGGCGACAATACGCAGATCCAATGCAATTGATAAGTTAGACCCCAGGCGCTCAATCGTGCGCTCTTCAATGACCCGCAATAATTTGACCTGCAGCGCCAGCGGCATGCTCTCAATTTCATCGAGAAACACCGTGCCGCCATCGGCGTACTCAAACTTGCCGATACGCCGAGCCTTGGCGTCAGTAAACGCTCCTTTCTCGTGGCCGAAAAGCTCACTTTCGATCAAGCTCTCTGGGACTGCGCCGCAATTGATCGCCACAAATCTTTTATCACGGCGATTACTGTGTTCGTGGATATAGCGAGCCAGTAAATCCTTGCCACTGCCGGTTTCTGCCTCGATAAGAATATCCGTTGGCGCATCGGCCACCGCTGAGACGATGCGCCGCAATTGAACGATTTGCGCAGAATTGCCAATAATTCTTGGCCCCAGCGCACTCTGCGCTTCTAGCTCATCGCGCAACTGGCGATTCTCTAAACTCAGCGCCCGCTTATCACACGCACGACGAATCACTTCAATGAGCTGCTCTGGCGCAAAGGGCTTTTCTAGGAAGTCGTAAGCGCCCTCGCGCATTGCCGAGACAGCCATTGATATATCGCCGTGCCCTGTCATCAGGATGATTGGCAGCGTGGTATCGAGTTCGTTTAAGCGGCGCATCAGCGCCAGACCGTCCATACCCGGCATACTGATATCCGAAACAACGACCCCGTGCCAGTGGCGATCTAACTGCTGTAGCGCTTTCTCGGCACTGGTGCACAGCGTTACCTCAAACCCCGCCAATTCCACACTCTGCCCGAGCGACTTGGCAACGGCGGGTTCATCGTCCACTAGCATCACCTGTACGCACTGCGGATACATATCCGATCTACTCATTTTCCGCTATTTCCCATTCCTGCCCGGCCACACGACCGTCAACTGTTTGCAGCTGCAGTGTAAACTGCGCGCCTCCCGGTATATTCTGCGCGTACAACTTGCCACCGATATCCTCGACAATGCGCGCAGAGATCGACAGCCCTAGGCCCAAGCCTTGCCCCTCGCCTTTCGTGGTATAAAAAGGTTCGAAAATTTTCGCCAGTAGCGCGTCCTCGATACCCCCACCGCTGTCGCGCACCCGCAGCTGTAATTGGCCGTCACCGCTCCAGTGATGGCTCACTGCGATGTTTCCACCCGCCCTCTGCTCGATGGCATCTAGCGCATTGCTCAATAAATTAACCATGACTTGCTCTAGACGCAGTAGATCGCCAAAGACGTAGCGCTCTTCATCTGGCGCGGGCCACGCTAGGTGCGCCTCTGACTGCTCAATCCGCGGCGCTAAAATAGCCAGCACGCCCTGGCGCAACGCGCTCACGGATACTCTGGATTGCTCCGAACTACTCTTGCGCGAAAACTCCTTGAGCGGGTGTAGGATTTTGGCCATGCGCTCGGTGAGCAGCGCAATTTCGTGCAGATTGCTCTCGGCGCGTGCGCTCTTTTGCAATTGCAAGAATTGCCTAGCGTTGTCGGCATAGCCGCGAATCGCCATCAGTGGCTGATTGAGTTCGTGGTTTATCCCCGCAGAGAGCTGCCCCAACACTGCGAGCTTAGCAGTCTGGATCAATTCATCTTGCGTTTTAGAGTGTTGTTTAATTTCACGCAGCAAGCGCTCGTTAGCGTGTGTTAAATCGGCGGTGCGCTGCTCCACCCGACTCTCTAGCAGCTGACGCGCCTGCTCTAGCTCGCGCTCGTACTCCTTGCGCTCGGTAATATCCTGCACCGTAATCAAATAGCGCAGCGCTCCGGCCTGGCGCATGGTGCCGACAACGAACTCGACAGGTATCTCACGCCCGTCACTGCACACCGCGACACTTTCCAACAGCTGATCCGAGGGCCCACTGTAATGCGGGTCTAGTTGCTGGCGATAGTGCTCTAACTCATCGCCGCGCAGTACATCGCTGAAACGACGGCCCTGTAGCTGGGTTAACTTGTAGCCCAACAGTATCTGCGCAGTGCGGTTCATCGACTCTATAGCCCCTTGATCATCCAGTGTGATCAAACCGGCCCAGGTGTTGTCTAGCACGGCTTTAATTTTAGCCTCGCTGCGCTCAAGCGCCTGTATCTCGCGCTGTTCATACTGGCTGCGCTGACGGCTGATACGCGCCCGCGCCAGCAACACCATGACCAAAAGTACGACCGCCAAATAGAGCGTGGTCACAAAGAGCAGCACGTTGAACACCTGGCGCTTTACCGGTGCCAAATCAGCCAAAATTGACACGTTTAAATCACTGTTGCCCACCAGCGCACTCTGGACTAAATACTGGGTGCGCTCCACGGGCCGCCCTGTTGCCAGCGTGATGATTTCGCTGCGCTGATAGCTCGGCTCGCGCCGCAGCACTTCGAGCGCCTGCAGCTCGCGCTGTTCATACTGACTGCGCTGGCGGCTGATACGCGCCCGCGCCAGCAGTACCATCACCAACAGCACCACCGCTAGATAGAGTGTAGTAACGA
>JBMZCU010000391.1:0-3131 GCA_049613705.1 Pseudomonadales bacterium
TTCGCCAAGCGACGAGCCACTTTGCTTTTGCCTGCAGGACGCAGGTAAGGAGCGATAGCAGGACACGGTAGCTTTACTCGTGTAAAAAGAAAAGCCTAGCTTGTAGCTCCCGGCAAAGCTGTGCTGGTCAACTAAAACTCTCTCGTTTCCTCCTGTGGCTTGTACGCTACGCAAAGGCTACATACCTCAAAACCTCTAAGGGAATTTGCGTACAGGAAAAATCAAAAGGACAGCCTTAATCCTATTTACTGATTAAGTCGTTAGCCGTACCTTAAAACTTCAAATCTTGAGTAATCAGAGTTTGCTTTCCTGATGGGAGGTAACGATGACACGAGCACGCAACCAAATCATTTCAGTTGAAGACACACCTTATTATCACTGTATAGCACGCTGTGTACGGCGTGCTTTTTTATGTGGTGAGGATCCCGTAGATGGGCGTAGCTATGAGCACCGTAGGCAGTGGATAGTCGATAGGTTGACACAATTAGAAGCTGTATTCTGTATTGATATTTGCGCTTATGCAGTCATGTCAAACCATTATCATTTAGTCTTATGTATCAATGCCAAAGCTGCACAGGAAATGTCTCGCGATGAGGTATTGTCGGGGTGGGCAAAGCTCTTTTCTCTGCCACCTATGGCGCAGCAATACTTGCGCGGCGAATCTTTAGATCAGTTTCAGATGACTTACCTTGATGAGCTGGTAGCAGAGCGAAGAGCTCGTTTGATGGATATCAGTTGGTTCATGCGCTGTTTGAATGAGCCGATTGCCAGGGCGGCAAATCGTGAAGATAGTTGCAAAGGCCATTACAAAACAGCCTGTCCTTTTTTGTTGTAGGGGGCGAGGATAATATGGGCACGCAATTAAGTCATTCCAGTGAGCGCCCTCTATTTGCAAACTTGCAGCGCATCTATATTCGTTTCTTCCCGTACAGTCTATAAAGATGACTTTTAGGTTTTAATGATTCGTGACTTATAGGTTTTAATGCTCTACCAACTCTAGGTTTTAGTGCATTTTACCTCTGAAACCCACCATCACAGCTAGCCACACAACAGCCAAACCACTGAACGCATCAACTGCGAATCATGTTTGGCTGCCTCCACTTCCACCCTCATTCTGCCATCAAACACCTGTAATCCAACCTCAACCCTGTCGCGCAGGGAACATTTAGCGCGGCTTTAGTCATTGCTACATTTTTAGTAGCGCGGCACTATCAGTAAAAAACACCAGAGCAGGTGAGACAATGACCGAGAACGATCCGCTACTTCAGCCTTTTCAGCTAAAGCATTTGCGCCTGAAAAACCGCATTATGATTACCTCGCACGAGCCGGCCTACCCGGAGGATGGCATGCCCAAGGCGCGCTACCGCGCCTATCACGAAGAGCGTGCGAAAGCCGGGGTTGCACTCACCATGACGGCAGGCTCTGCCACTGTGTCTCGCGACAGCCCGCCGGTGTTCAACAATATTCTCGCCTACAAAGATGAGGTGGTGCCCTGGCTCAGTGAGCTCACCGATGCCTGCCATCAGCACGACTGTGCTGTGATGATTCAGCTCACTCACTTGGGCAGGCGCACCGGGTGGAACAAGGGGGATTGGCTGCCGGCGGTCTCGCCCTCGCATCGGCGCGAGGCGGCGCACCGCGCTTTCCCCAAGCAGATTGAAGATTGGGATATCGAGCGCATCATCGAGGACTACGCCAGTGCGGCGCAGCGCATGCAGGCGGCGGGACTCGACGGTATCGAGCTGCAGGCCTACGGGCACTTGATGGATCAGTTCTGGTCGCCGCTGACCAATACCTTGGACTCGCCCTACGGCGGCTCGCTGCAAAACCGGATGCGCTTTAGCTTGCAAGTGATAGATGCGATTCGCGCCGCGGTCGGCAGCGAGTTCATTGTCGGAGTGCGCTACACTGCCGATGAGAGTGCGCCCGGCGGTATAGATGAGGCCGAGGGGCTGGAGATTTCGCGGATTCTCAAAGACAGTGGCCAGATCGATTTTCTCAACGTGATTCGCGGGCGCATCGATACCGACCCCGCACTCACCGATGTCATCCCCGTGATGGGGATGAAGAACTCGCCGCACTTAGATTTTGCCGGTAGAGTGCGCGAGCACACCGGCTTCCCGACCTTTCACGCCGCCAAGATCTCCGATGTCGCCACGGCCAGGCACGCCATCGCCAGCGGCAAGCTGGACATGGTGGGGATGACCCGCGCGCACATGGCCGACCCGCATTTAGTGCGCAAGATAGTGCGCGGCGAAGAGGAGCGTATCCGGCCCTGTGTCGGTGCGAACTACTGCCTCGATCGCATCTACCAGGGCGGTGATGCGCTGTGTATCCACAACCCGGCGACCGGCCGTGAGCTCGAGCTGGGTCACGAGGTCGAGCGCGCACCGCAATCTCAGCACGTGGTGGTTGTAGGCGCGGGTCCTGCTGGGCTCGAGGCGGCTAGGGTGGCCGCGCTGCGCGGACACACAGTGACTGTACTAGAAGCGGCCAGCGCCGTGGGCGGGCAGATCAATCTCAGCGCTCGCGCGGCGGGGCGCCAGGAGTTGGCGGCGATTATCGACTGGCGCTATCAGGCCTGTCTCGAGCTGGGAGTCAGTTTTCACTACAACATCTGGGCCGAGGCCGAGGATGTAGAGGCCCATGCGCCGGATACTGTGATTATCGCTACCGGCGGCTATCCAGATACTGAGATACTCGCGGCGAACAATCACTTACTGGTCTCCGCCTGGGATATCATCAGCGGCGATGTGAAGCCTGCAAAGAACGTGTTGCTCTACGACGATGCCGGGGATTACACCGCGATGCAGGCCGCGCGGGTGATCGCCGACAGCGGTGCAACGCTTGAGATCATGACCCCAGATCGCACTTTTGCGCCCGAGGTCATGGCGATGAACTTAGTGCCTTACATGCGGGCGATACAGGATGCGGACGTGACTTTTAGCGTCACCTACCGGCTGCACAGTGTCAGCGCCTGCGAGGGTAAACTCGAGGCGCAGTTGAGCAGCGACTACGGCCCGATAAACAAGTCTCGCACTGTCGACCAAGTGGTGGTCAATCACGGCACGCTACCGCTGGATGATTTGTACTTCGCGCTCAAGCCGCTCTCGTGCAATCGTGGGCGGGTC
>JBMZCU010000392.1:0-3122 GCA_049613705.1 Pseudomonadales bacterium
TTTAGGTTCACTTTCAACGTTCTCCACTTTTATTGCCGAAACGCACAGTCACATGCTGCTTAAAGATTGGCTTAAAGTCATGCTTGGCTTAAATGTACAGCTCGGGTTGGGATTGTTGAGTTATCACGGTGCCAGGCTGGCAGGACAGTATTTCAATTAGTACATACTGACCACAAGCTGCGATTTCTGTTGTGCCCAGGCGAAAAATTCGCAGTATTTAATTAACCTTTGATAGCCAAGCCCTTATAATCGGGCCATCGATTGAATACTGATAAGTGCGCAAGTTAACTGCTTTAAAACCGTCTGACCAGCGCTGTGTCAGGCATGGCTTTGCCGCCTTAGTATTCCCCTGTAGGTGACTGTGGTCCCTATGTTTAATTTCATTGAAGGATGTTGTGAAATCGCATGTTAGATCCGAAAATTGTTCGCGCTAATCCCGAAGAAGTAGCCGCTGCGCTACTAAAGAAAAAATACGTTTTCCCGGTAGAGGAATTTAAAGCGCTTGAAAGTGCTCGCAGAGAAGTGCAAGTGCGCGCAGAATCGTTGCAAAACGAGCGTAACAGCCGCTCCAAGTCTATTGGCCAAGCGAAGGCAAAGGGTGAGGATATCGCACCGTTACTGGCCCAAGTTGGCGATCTTGGATCGCAACTCGAGCAGGCGAGCAAAGAGCTCAATGAGATCAATGCCAAGTTGGATGACATTCTGCTAGGTGTACCTAACATTCCACACCAAGATGTTCCCGAAGGTACGGATGAAGATGATAATGTCGAGGTGCGCCGCTGGGGAACACCGCGTGAATTTGATTTTGAAGTGCAAGACCATGTGGCTCTTGGTAATACTGACAGTGGTATGGACTTTGAAAGTGCCGCTAAACTGACGGGCTCACGCTTTGTCGTATTGCGTGGCAAGGTTGCACGCATGCACCGCGCGCTGATTCAGTTTATGCTCGATACACATACGCTCGAGCACGGTTACAGTGAAGTGTACGTACCTTACATGGTTAATAGCGATTCATTGATGGGTACGGGGCAGTTGCCAAAATTTGAAGAGGACCTGTTTAAAGTGCCTTTCGGTGAGCGCAGCTACTACCTGATTCCAACGGCAGAAGTGCCTGTGACTAATTTAGTACGCGATGAAATTGTCGAGCAAAGTGCACTGCCGTTGAAATTTACCGCTCACACACCTTGCTTCCGTTCAGAAGCCGGTGCTTCAGGCAAAGATACCCGTGGTTTGATTCGCCAGCATCAATTTGAAAAAGTTGAAATGATTCACATGGTTGAGCCTAAGGACTCTTGGCAGGCGCTGGAAGAGATGACTTCCCACGCTGAAAATATTCTGCAGAAGTTGGGGCTGCCTTACCGTGTCATTACTTTGTGTGGCGGGGATTTAGGCTTTGGTGCTGCTAAGACTTATGATATCGAGGTGTGGTTGCCCGCACAGGATAAATTCCGTGAGATTTCTTCTTGCTCTAATACACTTGATTTTCAGGCGCGCCGCATGAAAGCACGCTGGAGAAACCAAGAGACAGGTAAAACGCAATACCTACACACCCTAAACGGCTCAGGTTTGGCGGTGGGGCGTACCTTAGTGGCTATCTTGGAAAACTATCAAAACGCTGACGGTACGATCGATGTACCGCAAGCTCTACAGCCTTACATGGGCGGCATCACTCAGCTTTAATCAGCTGTCCCCTGCGGCGCTGCACTTGCTGGCGCCGCTATCTTTAATATCTGCGCTGTACTAAGGTACAATGTTCAAGATCCTCTAGGCTAATTAACATTAATCTACTGTTAATTTTTAGGTGGAACTATGCAGAACACGATCGGTACTGTCAAAGAGCTTCAAGGCACGCTTACCCTTCTCGAGCAAGAGGGAGGACGCAGTTCGCTCGCCGTGGGTGATGCTGTCTCTCAGCAGGCGATTATTGAAGTATCGGCCAAAGGGCTGGCGAGTATCGTATTGAGCAATGGCGATGTCATTGTGATTGAAGCGGGCCAATCAATATGTCTCAGTGAAGAGTTGCTCGAGCGCGCTGATACATCCCCTAGCGATAGTGTTATCGGTGCTGAGGCAATGGACGTGGTGTTTGATCAGGTGTTACCTGCCTATACCCAACAGTTTGCTTCACTGCTCAGCGCAGTTGAGCCTATTTATCATTTTCAAAGTGATACACCGGCTAACTCACTGGCAGACACTACAACATTGGCGCTTCCCGATATCCTGCAGCAGGCAGGTGATGCTAATGCGTTAGACCACTATTTACGTATTGATCACGAAGAGGATCAAACTCTCGTCTATTTAAGCCATCACGGCAAGTTCAATACATCGAGTCCGTGCTCAGAGATTGCAGATGAAATTTTGACCTTTGACAGTGGTCATTACAGTGATAACGAGCAGCTCTTCTCGCTACTGGTCAGTAACTACCTCAACGACGATCAAACGTAGATTTCCAGCCTCTATTTTACCTCTCATCTCTAACACTAGTTGCTTGAAAATAAAGCAATTAGTGCCTCTTCTGTGTGAATAAGCAAAAGTTAAATCAGACAAGTTCCTAAAGTGAATGAAATCTTAATATTAACTGTACATTAACGCTTTCGCTGTGTTTAATGAGCCACAAAATAGTATCTGCTTAGTTAAGCAGGGGAAGGTGTTATCGCTCCAGAGCTGACGATTGCACATGGATTGTATTTCTCAAGGAGAAGAATGTGGCCAATACACCAATATCAGACATAGTAGAGATTAAAACAGGCGGCGACTTTATAAACCGCGAACAAATTGGGCCGAAAGATGAAACAAATTCGCGGCTCAAACTGCTGATCGATCTACCAGCTGGATCAGTACTAAACGAGTTCTTGTACTTTGTTATTACACTACCTACTGATCCTGTAAGTTTTCGAACATTCAATCATCAGCTGACGACAGCAGATGTGACAAGTGGCTCAATAGAAGCATTTGTCCCAACAGATGCTTTGACCGACACAGCTGGCGAGTATATTGACGGCGCATATAAACTTCAGTTGCTGATCATTAATGGCATTGGACACACCACAGAAACGGACGGCTCTCTTTCGTTCAATTTAGATACAACCCCTCCAGACGCCCCAGTCAGTATTGCTATCGAA
>JBMZCU010000393.1:0-3118 GCA_049613705.1 Pseudomonadales bacterium
TCAAGAGAAACGCACTATCGTACTAGTACATGAATACAACATACCGAGAACAACTGCTCGCACTGCTGTGCGACATTCGAGAGCCGCAGGAAATGGCCGCTGCACTGAACATCATCCTCACCGATAAGGAAAACGAGGAGGTCGACAAGCGGCTGCAGATTTTCCACCTGCTCGACTCCGGCATCGCTCAACGCGAGGTCTCTGCCACGGCAGGTGTCGGTATCGCCACAGTAACGCGCGGCTCGAAAGCGATGCAGACCGAAAGTTATATTAGTCTTGCCAGCAAGCTGGCCAGCCGTTTCGACGCGCTGAACAACCACGAAGGTTAACTGGAATGATCACAAAACCCTTGCCGAAGATCGAATTGCCCGGCAAACCCACGTATTTGAAACTGACGGAAGACTTCGACTTCTTCACCTTGTTTCGCAGTATCGAGCGCAAATATCAGAACTGCTTTATCCTGGAATCCTTGGGCGAAGAGAGCTATGTCGCACGCCACCATATCATCGGTTTTGATCCTGAGCAGGTGATCTACGCCAGCGATTATAAAACACTGAGCATTGAGCAAACGGCCAGTGGTGATGTGGCACACTACCCCTGCGACAACCCGTACTACGCGTTGCGCGACATCGTGCCGCAGAATATTATCTCGCGCCGTTACGCCGGTGGCTTAGTCGGCTACATTGGCTACGATGCTGTCAATTTCTTTGAGCCCACCTTAAACGTACAGAGCAGCGATCTATTCGAGCCCTTCAAATTCGGCGTCTACAAAGACGGTCTGGTCTACGACCACATGACAGGTGAGATTTTTTACTACTACTACACTAAAAACCGCTTCGATGAAGTAGAGGCCCTACTGCACAGTGCTGAGCACCCCTTTGGCGAGACCAAAACCACTTGCCTGGGCGATACAATGAGCCGCGAAGAACACGAAGCATCTGTGCTCAAGGTTAAAGAAGACATTTGCGCTGGGCGTATTTTCCAAACTGAAGTCGGCTTTAAAACCCGCTATAAAATTGAAGGCGACTGCACTGCAATCTACGACCGCCTACGCCAGGTAAACCCCTCCCCCTACATGTACTTCATGAAGTTTGGCGAGCAGAAGATTATCGGCGCCTCACCAGAGCTGCTGTTTCGCCTCAGCGAAGGTGAGATGGAAACCTTCCCACTGGCCGGTACCACTAAGCGCGGCGCAACACCGGCGGAAGATACTAAGCTGGCGCGCGCACTGCTCAACGATCCCAAGGAAATCGCCGAGCACAACATGCTGGTCGACCTGCACCGCAATGACATCGGGCGCGTCGCCAAGTTTGGCACTGTGACCGTTCGCAACCTGATGTCAATCAAACGCTACTCTCACGTACAGCATATTTCCACCGAGATTTTTGGCATTATCGCCGACAATCAAGACATGTTTTCTGCATTAGCGTCGAATTTCCCTGCGGGCACTCTCAGTGGCGCACCCAAGATGGAGGCGATGAAAATTATCGATGAACTCGAGCCCGACGGTCGCGGCCCCTACGGCGGCGCACTCGGCGAGTTCAGCTTT
Organism: Pseudomonadales bacterium; assembly: GCA_049613705.1. Taxonomy (GTDB): domain Bacteria; phylum Pseudomonadota; class Gammaproteobacteria; order Pseudomonadales; family Balneatricaceae; genus Rs1. The sequence goes on from JBMZCU010000393.1 coordinate 1,550, forward strand.
AACGGCGACTGCACCTTTGCGATCCCGATCCGCACAGTGTTTATCAACGGCGAAAATGGCTATGCGCAGACCAGCGGCGGCAATGTCTACGACTCCAACGCGGCAGATGAATACTTGGAAATTGAACGCAAACTCTCGGCGATGCGCAACGTTCTGGCGCACTTTGAAGGAACCCACTAAATGCGCGTACTTATAATCGACAACTACGACTCTTTTACCTTCAATCTCTACCAGTACGTCGGTGAAATTCTGAGTAAAAGCATCGAAAAGCAAGCTTTTGAGGTCATTGTAAAACGCAATGATGAAATCGATATCGCACAGATACGTGCCTTAGAGGTCGATCGTATCATCATCTCCCCGGGCCCTGGCTCGCCGGATGATCCAGCCTACTTCGGTGTCTGTGCAGATGTGATAAAAGAGCTGGGACCACACATCCCACTGATGGGTGTGTGCCTAGGGATGCAGGGCATCAGTTACTGTTTCGGCGCCGATATCGTGCGCTCAGCAGTTCCTATGCACGGCAAAGTTTCTCCCATAAGCCACGACAGCCTCGGCTTCTATCGCGATATGCCGCAGCAACTTGAAATCATGCGCTACCACTCACTTATGGTTGACCCACACACAGTGCCGGAGTGCCTTGAGATCACGTCTATTGTGGACGATGAATTTGCCGATGAAGATTTCGCCGCTTCGGCCAAGCGCGGCAGCGAAATCATGGGCGTACGCCACCGCGAGTACCCGATTGAAGGCATTCAATACCACCCTGAGTCATTCGCAACCGAGGGCGGTAAAACACTGCTGAAGAATTTCTTGCTCAGAGAGTGAAATAAAACGCGCCGTTCAATCGATCAAGCCGCGAATCTGTTCCACCAACTCGCTGTTGACCTCACGCGTGCCGCTATCGGCGCGCATCGCGTGACGGCGCTGTCCCGGCAGGCGGATGCCGTCGATCGCTTCAAGCTTAGCAAAGAGTTTCTCGGCGTGTTGCGCCCAATTGTCTCCGCCCATCACCTTCGGCGAGATCGCCAGAATAAACTCACCGCCCTGCGGTGGCCCCCCGTCGCCGTTGTCGGTTTCAGCCGCTTCGAAACTCAGCCCTTCACCGACCATGGGACCGGCCATCAGCTCGACCATCATGGCGATCGCCGAGCCCTTGTGACCGCCAAATGGCAGCAGCACACCTTTCAAAATTTCCCTGGGGTCTTCGGTGAGTTCACCGTTGGGGCCCAGCCCTGTGCCCATTGGCACACTGTGCCCATCGCGCGCAGCCAGTTGCACTTCGCCCATAGCCATTGCCGCTGTAGCCATATCAAAAACCAAGGGGGCCTTACCCGGGCGCGGCCAGGCAAAGGAAATGGGGTTGGTGCCAAAGAGTGCTTCACGACCGCCCACCGGTGCCACCATAGGCATGTAATTAACGCAGGCAAAGCCGACTAAACCACGCTCGGCCAATGCTTCGGTCTCGCGCTCGATGGACCAACGCTCGACGCGCTCAAGTTGGTCGTGGTCGATGCGCACACCACGACGACGCATCTTCAACAGGACGGGCAACACCTTCGATTCAAGGTT
>JBMZCU010000394.1:0-3112 GCA_049613705.1 Pseudomonadales bacterium
GGCTTTAATCAAGTAAAAACACTGAGCGATTTGGCCGGTAATGAGCGAGTGACTCTCGGTTGTTACACGCGGGCTCGAGATGGGGGTATAAATGCTAACGGATGATCAACTGCTGCGCTACAGTCGCCATATTATGTTGGGCGATGTCGATGTCGAAGGGCAGGAGCGCTGGTTTGCATCGCGTGTGCTGATCATCGGTCTCGGCGGGCTCGGCAGTCCGGTGTCTATGTACCTTGCCGCAGCCGGGATTGGCACCTTAGTGTTGGTCGATGATGACGAGGTTGACAGTTCAAACTTGCAGCGCCAGATTGTTCACGCCGAATCAACGGTTGGCATGTCGAAGGTCGGTTCCGCTGCACAGCGCTTGTCTGAGCTTAACCCTGAGGTTTCAATTGAGCAGTTTGCTGTGCGTCTTGAGGCTGCGGCCTTGCGTGAACAGGTTGCCAAGGCTGATCTAGTGGTTGATTGCAGTGATAATTTTGATACCCGCTTTGCGGTCAATCATGCTTGTGTCGTTGAGAAAACGCCTTTGGTTGTGGGGGCGGCGATTCGTATGGAGGGCCAGTTGATGACAGTAGACCCGCGTATTGATGGGGCGCCTTGTTATCAGTGTCTCTATCCGACGGCGAGTGAGCAGGCGTTGAGTTGCTCTGAATCTGGGGTGTTGTCGCCACTGGTCGGGGCAATTGGCTCTATCCAGGCATTAGAGGCGCTCAAGGTATTGGCGGGGGTTGGAGAGCCGTTGATTGGTCGCGTGCAAATTCTCGATGCTAAATACATGCAGTGGCGTGAGCTGAAGCTAAAGCGCGATCCAGAATGTCGCGCCTGCGGTGCGGTGGCATAGTCCTAATCGTAAAACCAGATGCTCGATAGATTGTTACAGTTAAGAGCTTGTTGCGCGACTAATCTTGTTTTTGGTAGTTCGCGAGATTGACATAGAGATCAGTCACAACGTCTTCTAAGGTGCGCTGCTCTGCTGAGATTACGCCGAGCTTACCCAGTTGGCTGCTTACAGCATAGTTTCCCTGCGCCACGGCGCCTTGGTGGCACTGGGTCTTGTTGATAATAACGACGCCGCGTGCGCGGGCCTGCGCTATCTTTTCCATTAACACGGTGTTGTGGTCGGCCAAATTTCCAGCGCCGAAGCTCAGCAGTACCGCTGCTTTGAGGTTCGGGTTGTCCAAGACGCCGCAGATGGCGCTATCGCTGATCCCCGGGTAGAGTAAAAGTACGTCAACGCTGCCCGCAGGCTCAAGCTCGCAATTGAAGTTGGCTGCTCTAGGTTCGGGGTGTGTCAGTTGGCAGATGTCGATGCCACTGTGTGCCAGTAAAGGGGCGTTAGGGCTGTCAAAGGCGGCAAAGGCGCTGCTGTGAACTTTGCTGGCGCTGCGAGCGCGCATCAGCTTGTTGTCAAAATAGAGTGAAGCTTGGTACAAGGGTTTTGATCTGGCAGCCAGTACTGCGCCAAGTAGGTTGGCAGGGCCGTCACTGCGCGGTTGCGCCATTGGAATTTGCGAGCCGGTGACGACAATGTTTTTAGCGCAGCCTGCGAGCATGTGATCGAGTGCGGCCGCTGTGTAGGCCATAGTGTCAGTGCCGTGCAGTATCACAAAGCCACAGTAGTGATCGTAATTGTCTAAAATACACTGCGCGATCTCGCGCCAGTGGTGTGGCTGGCTGTTCGAACTGTCAATTAAGTGTTCAAATTCGAGTAGCTGATAGGGTGCTAGCGTGTGTTGCTCGCTTGTGCTCATATGCTTTTCAATCAGAGCATCGAAGTTCCCTGCCGGGCTAAAGCCGTCGCTGCTTGGCTGCATACCAATCGTGCCACCGGTATAGATAATAAGTACTGCTGACATGGATTACTCGCTGTCTGGGTCGTTGCTGGCGACACTGTAGAGTCGTGATGACTTTATCTGGTTGTCGGCAATTTGCAGGGTCTCTATGTGGTAGTTACCCACTTTGAGGCAGACGTTGGCTTCAGGGATGGATTCCAGTGTTTCTGTAATCAAGCCGTTGAGGGTCTTGGGGCCGCTGGTCGGCAGCTCCCAATCCAGTGATTTGTTGATATCGCGAATAAAGGCGGTGCCCTCAATAATAAAGCTGTCATCATCTTGCGGGTGAATATCGGTATTTTCTACATTCTCTACACTTGAGAGTTCGCCCACAATTTCTTCAAGAATGTCCGTCAGTGTAGCGATGCCTTGAATGTCACCGTATTCATCGACGACTAGCCCCATGCGGCGGTTTTCCTTTTGGAAATTCATGATCTGCATTTGCAGAGGGGTGCTCTCGGGGATGAAGTAAGGCTCTTGGATGATTTGTACCAGTGTGGCTTTGCTGAGCTCGCCCTGCTGCAGCAGCTTTGCGAGGCTGCGCAGGTGTAAAATCCCAATGACTTTATTGATATCGCCATTGTAGACCGGCAGTAAAGTGTGCTCGGCGGCGGTAATTTGCTCAATGATCTGGTCGAGGTCTAAGTCTAGGTCGATCCCCATGATTTCATTGCGCGGAATCATGATGTCTTCGACAGTGACTTCATTTAACTCGAGTACGCCAAGCAGCATTGATTGCTTGCCTTTGGGTAGTACGGAACCTGACTCATTAACAATAGTGCGCAGTTCTTCGGTGCTGATGTGATCGCTGCCGGTGGCGCTGACATCGACGCCGAGCAGTTTTAGTAGACCGTTCGTTATTTGGTTGACGATGAATACGAGCGGATAGAGCAGCTTGAGCAGTGGTGCGAGTAGGTGTACTGCTTTGAATGCTATTTTTTCTGGGTGTAGTGCGGCTAAAGTCTTAGGCGTGACCTCGGCAAAAATTAAGATGATGATGGTAAGGCCCGCAGTGGCGATGGCAATACCGGCATCCCCCCACAGGCGCACGGCGACAATCGTTGCAATCGCCGAGGCTAGGATGTTAACAAAGTTGTTGCCGATCAAGATGACGCCGATCAGTCTGTCGGGGCGCTGCAGTAGCTTGCTGGCTTTGACCGCTGAGTGGTTTTTGTTCTTCGCAAGGTGCTTGAGGCGGTAGCGGTTTAATGCCATCAAGCCGGTTTCAGAGCTGGAAAAAAAAGCGGAACAAACGATGAGAAAACAGAGGATGCCTA
>JBMZCU010000395.1:0-3094 GCA_049613705.1 Pseudomonadales bacterium
CGGCCATAGGCAATTGCTCGAGCAGTGCGCGTTGTACGCCAACTTGGCGAAACTGCAGTTTACAGACTGAGCCGGGCTTAGTTGTCTTTGTGCTGAAAGGCGATAAAACACAGGCACAAAAAAAGGGCCGATGGCCCTTTTTGTAAGTGACTTTGATTACGCATTGATCCAGCAGCGAGTCAGTGCGTATCCATTGGATAGCTCACCACCTGGGTCGCGTACGTAGCCGCCAATTTTGCTAGAGACACCGTCAATGTAATCGTTGAACATTGGGATGATAGCACCGCCGTCATCGCGCATCATCACGCCCATCTCGCGGTAGATCGCCTTGCGCTTGGCCTGATCTAGCTCGGCCTGTGCGGAGGTCAGCAGCTCGTCGAACTTAGGGCGAACCCATTTAGTATCGTTCCAGTCAGCCGTTGACTTATAGAACACAGAGTAATGTAGATCTTGCGTCGCGCGACCGCCCGTGTAAGAGGCGCAGAAAGGCTTCTTATTCCAAACGTTGGACCAATAACCGTCGGCAGGGGCGCGTTTGACCTGCAAGTCGATGCCTGCTTTTTTTGCCTGCTGCTGATAGAGCAGTGCTGCATCGACTGCGCCTGGGAAGGCGACGTCGGAGACGATTAGCTCAACCGGTCCGCTGTGGCCGGACTTCTTGAAGTGGTGCGCCGCCTTCTCAGGGTCGTACTTGCGCTGTTCGATATCGTCGGAGAATAGAGCGTAAGCTTTGTTGATCGGAAGGTCGTTACCTACAGAGCCGTAGCCGTGCAGAATCTTTTCAACCATCTCCTCACGATTGATGGCGTACTTCATTGCCAGGCGCAGGTCGTTGTTGTCGAACGGCGCTTTGTCAGCGTGCATCGGGAAGAGGTAGTGACCGCGGCCCGAGGTGTTTTCGATATTGATGGTCGGCAGACGCGCCATCAGCTTGGCGGTCTTGGGATCGAGCAGGTTGGCCATGTGTGCCTGGCCAGAGCGCAGTGCTGCGCTACGTGCGGTCTGATCGTTGAGGACGCGGATTTCAACCGAGTCGACGTGACCGACACTCTCATCGAAGTGATCGGCAAATTTCTTGGCGACAAAACGCACGCCTGGCTCGTTGACCTCAATTTTGTAAGGGCCCGTGCCAATACCTGCATCGGGGTTGTCGTAACCGCCGCCAGGTTGGATAACCAAGTGGTAGTCTGTCATCAGATAGGGCAAGTCAGCATTACCGGATTTAAGAGTGACTTTAACCCCGTATTTGCCTTCGGCCTCTATGCTCTCAATGCCGCGCATGATGCCCAGGGCCGCTGATTTTGTATCTTCGCCAGAGTGGCGCTGCAGTGTTTTAACGACATCGTCTGACGTCATCTCTTGACCGTTGTGGAAAGACACCCCTTGGCGCAGTTTAAAGTGCCACACTTTGGCGCCAGGCTCTGCTTCATAGGACTCGGCGAGCATAGGTTTGGCACTACCATCAATCGGATCCGTTTGGACAAGGGTATTACCCCAGGCACGCAGCTGAGCAAAGGCCGTTTGTGCAAGTGCAGAGGCGGGGTCTAAGCGATCTGTAGTAGCGCCGCCAGCCATCGCAAGGACCAGGTGACCACCTTTAACCGGTGTCGCAGCGTGTGCGGATTGGCTGAACAGTGTGCTCGCAAGTGGCATCGCGATGCCGAGCGCACCTGCACGCTGCATGAATTCACGACGTGACAGGCTACCATTCTTTACGGCTTGTGTAAGTTCGTTGAGACTGTTTGACATTGTTACCCTCATATTTCTTATTGCTTATTATTAGTTTTGAACTGAGCGGTGGAGCATCGCAGAAGGTGTGAGCAAGCTTAATTTGCCTGCAGCTCTTGCACAGAGGCCGCTGGGCAGGTTCACACTCTCCGCTATGTGCGGTGGTTCTTAAACCTCATTGTTAGAGAGATCTGTGCGCTAGCAGGCTGTTGAAAATTTCCGATTAACGACTGCCTGGCCCCAAACGTGATGTCTGGACAAAATCAAAGACCGAATATCTCTGATTTTATGAAAAGGAAGCGTCGCATGTTGCACTTTTGAAAAGCCGCTGAGACTTTTTCAACAAACTGCTATAAGCGCTAACATTGAACCGGTTATTAGCACGTGCAACCCACGCTAGCAGGATCGGCTATCCATTATATGACTAAAAACGACAATTTCTAGCTTCTATTTCGTTTATTTATAAGGGGTTAAGATTCGACGCTGTCGTTTAGGGGATATTTTGAACGGTTTTGCTGTGAAAGGTGAGGTGGGCGGGGGGAAGCTCGGAGCATTGCGCTGTGTTGTTACAGCCCAGTGCTCTCGCGCAGTGCACTGGGCGTCTCGCTTACTCGTGTGGATCTTGATCGATAAGCTTTTTGACTTTAAAGAAGCCCCAGATCATCGCTGCAGACATGCCTGCAATACCCAGTAGACTTGGCCAGAGAGTTTCAAAAACATAAGGGTCGATTCCAAACATCGCAGTGTCCTCCTAAAGTGATTGGCTGTAGATTACTCCTAATACGGGGGGCAATATTTGATCTAGCGCAAAGGATTTTCCTGAAGTTTTGCATTGTGAAGTGCATCGTGTCGGCTTTTGATAAAGATCAAATAGTGTGTATTTTTGCGTGGCTTTTAGGTCTTTTTTACCTTGCGTAAAATTAAATCCTTGTCGGGGCTAGTGGCTTAGGTGCAGGGGTGGTATTTTTCTGCCTCTGATAATGACAGCGACACCTTCTATGATAGAAAAAATATCCTTGGCACTGCACGCTCTGATCGAGCGGCTGTGTCTGAGCTTAATTGCGGGCCTGCTGTGTTCGCAACTGATGATTGTCGTGTTGCGCTACGTTTACGGCATTGGTTTTTTAAAGCTGCAAGATTTCTCTGCGTACTGCTTCAGTGCGCTGGTCACGCTGAGTGTTGTCTATACGTTTGTGCGCAATGCTCACGTGCGGGTCGATGTACTGCGCGAGCGCCAGAGTGAGCCTTTCACGCGATATTTTGACTGTGCGGCGATGCTCTTTTTGCTGTTACCGGTTTTTGCGCTGACACTCTACTGGGCTTGGCCGGATATTCTCTACACGTGGAGTATTCTGGAAGGCTCCAA
>JBMZCU010000396.1:0-3073 GCA_049613705.1 Pseudomonadales bacterium
TGTCATCTCGCGCAGCGATTGCTTGGCTTCTTCAGGCATATCGAGGGTGTCAATGAACGCTCTGATGGTCTCTTTGTTCATGTCTTGACCGCGGGTTAGGGCTTTGAGTTTCTCGTAAGGCTTTTCGATGCCGTAGCGGCGCATCACTGTTTGGATTGGCTCAGCCAGAACTTCCCAAGAATTGTCGAGATCAGCATCGATAACAGAGGCGTTGAGCTCCAGCTTGCTCATACCTTTGAGTGTGGACTGCAGTGCGATCAGGGTGTAAGCCATGCCAACGCCCATGTTGCGAAGAACTGTAGAGTCGGTCAGATCACGCTGCCAGCGCGAGATAGGCAGCTTGGCTGAGAGATGCTGCATGACGGCATTGGCGATGCCTAGGTTTCCCTCTGAGTTTTCAAAGTCAATTGGATTGACTTTGTGTGGCATCGTCGAAGAACCTACTTCACCTGCAATGGTTTTCTGTTTGAAGTAACCATTTGAGATATAGGCCCAGATGTCGCGGTCAAAATCTATAATGATAGTGTTGTAGCGGCACAGTGCATCGAACAGTTCGGCGATATAATCGTGTGGCTCAATCTGCGTGGTGTAGGGGTTGAATTCCAAGCCCAGAGAGGTCACAAAGCTACGTGCGTTTTCTTCCCAGTCGATATCCGGATAGGCGCTGAGGTGTGCGTTGTAGTTACCAACAGCACCGTTAATTTTACCGAGTAACTGTACACCCTCAAGCTGTGAGAGCTGGCGCTGCAGGCGGTGTGCAACGTTGGCCATTTCCTTGCCGACTGTAGTCGGTGAAGCCGTCTGGCCGTGCGTGCGCGACAGCATCGGCTGGGTTGCCAGTGTGCGGCCCATGTCGGCAATTTCACTTTGCACTTGCTGGAGCACAGGTAGCATAGTGGCTAGGCCCTGCTTAAGCATCAGTGAGTGTGAAAGGTTGTTAATGTCTTCAGAGGTACAGGCGAAATGTACGAATTCATTAATTGCCTGCAGCTCTTCGCTGTCGGCAAATTTTTCTTTAATAAGGTATTCAACGGCTTTTACATCGTGATTGGTGGTGCGCTCAATCTCTTTGACACGCTGTGCATCGGCTTCGCTAAAATTATCGACGATTGCATTGAGAAGCGCATTGGCCTGTGCGGAAAACGCGGGTACTTCTGCGATTTGTGGGTGCGCTGCCAAGTGCTGAAGCCAGCGAATTTCAACCGTGACGCGGTTGTAAATCAGGCCGTACTCACTGAAGATTGGACGAAGGTCGGCTGTCTTGCTGGCGTAGCGGCCATCGATGGGCGATATAGCAGATAGTGCGGAAAGATCCATGCGCGTTCTCACTGTGGCAGTTAAAATTTTGCGCTGGATTATATACGATTTATCGATCCGGTTGTATCTTCTAATGCGTTCGTCGCTCATGCGCGCATCGGCGCACCTGAGCGTGTGCAGGCTAGCAGGTGTGCTAGTGCTCTCGAATACGTGCCAAACTTTGTTTGAGACGGGTTTTGAACAGCAGTAGATGCCAGCGGCGTCCACCGACTTGTCGCCACAGCATGGCAGCGCGTATACCCGCTAATAGCAGGGCACGTACCTTGGCTGCGTTTTCCTTGTTCTGCAGATGGCGGGGGTCACCCTGGACTTTGATACGAAAGCTAAAAGTGCTAATGGTATCTTGGTAGATACCATCCAAACCTGCGATGATGTTGCTGTGGGTTAGGTGGGTCAGGCTTTCTTCTAGCTCGGCATCGCTAAAGTATTTTTCCGCTTTATCTTTGAGTTGGCCAATGCGATTGCCAACCGTGCTGAGCATGGCGTCATCGCGTGCCAATTTTTGTTGGAGCATAATCATGGCCAGGACATAGTTAGTGACTATATTACTGTCTTTATCGCGACGCTTTTCTACCACATCGCTCAAGGCTTTTAGCCCGAGTGATAAGTTCTGCGGCAAGAAGTCGGCTCCACCGAATACCGCTTCCGTGGATTCAGGTGTCAGTTCAAAGAGGCTGTTGATAGAGGTTTCAAAACTGCTCTGGGAAATCATACCTTTGGTGGCAATTTGATTGACCAGTGTGGCCGCTTGAAACATAGCGGCTACAGCGATGGCTTGTTCGTCTTGGCTTCTCGACATCGAGCGCTCCGTGTCAAATAAATACGTTTATTTCCAGTTGTCTTCGATCACACTGCCGCCCAGGCAGATATCATCGCTGTAAAACACCACCGATTGACCAGCCGTAATTGCTCGCTGAGGCTGTTCAAAGCTGACGATGTACTGCCCATCCTCATTCAAGTCAACGGTGCAGCGCTGGTCTGCTTGTCGATAACGCACTTTGGCGCAGCACTGCAGGGGAAAGTCGGCGGGCTTTTTATTGATCCAAAATACATCGCCTGCGCGCAAGTGCTGAGTATAGAGTAGGTCGTGCTGCTTGCCTTGCACGGCGATGAGACGGTTGTTTTCCAGGTCTTTACCAGCCACAAACCAAGGCTCTTCTGGGTAGTCTTTAAGACCGCCAATATGCAGTCCCTGACGCTGCCCAATCGTGTAGTACATCAGGCCGGCGTGTTCGCCGATTTTGTCGCCATCGGGGGTGACAATAATCCCTGGCTGTGCCGGTAGATACTGTTGTAAGAAATCTTTGAAGCGACGCTCGCCGATAAAGCAAATACCGGTGCTGTCCTTTTTGTTGAATGTCACCAGGTCGTGTTTTTCTGCCAGTGCGCGAACCGCGGGCTTTTCTAGATCCCCAACAGGGAACAGGGTTTTGGTGAGTTCAACTTCACCTACTTGGTGCAAAAAGTAACTTTGATCTTTATTTTGATCTAGCCCTTTGCGCAGTTCAACCTGCACACTGCCGTCTTCGAGAGTGTTGTCGTGACGGCGCACGTAGTGGCCTGTGGCGATGTAATCAGCGCCCAGCTCCAGAGCGTACTCTAAAAAGGCTTTGAACTTGATCTCGCGGTTGCACAGAATATCGGGGTTTGGCGTGCGTCCGGCTTTGTACTCCTCTAGGAAGTGCTCAAATACATTGTCCCAGTACTCGGCGGCGAAGTTCGCTTTGTGCAACACAATTCCCAGCTTGTCACACAC
>JBMZCU010000397.1:0-3023 GCA_049613705.1 Pseudomonadales bacterium
TTTTGGGAATCACACGATCCGACGCAGGGTATGCGCCAGGGTAATGACATAGGTACGCAGTATCGCTCTGGCATTTACAGCTTCAGTGAAGAACAGCAGGCACAAGCTGAGGCATCGCGCGACACTTATCAACAAGCGCTGACAGCGGGCGGTGTTGTGGATGAAATTACCACGGAGATCCAGCCTGTCAGCGAGTTTTACTACGCTGAGGAGTACCATCAGCAGTATCTGGCTAAGAACCCTGAAGGATACTGCGGCCTCAAAGGTACAGGCGTTGGCTGCCCCCTTTAACCGGTAATAGCACTGCGGCCAGTGCTGCCGTTATTTTTGAGTGATAGAGAGCTAATGAAGACGCGAAAAATTGGATCGCTAGAGTGTGGTGTAATCGGTTTAGGTTGCATGAATTTGTCTCACGGTTACGGCGAGCCGACTAGCTTTGAACAGGGCGAGGCATTGCTGCAGCGCGCGCTGGATGTCGGTTATAAATTACTCGATACAGCGGCGCTCTATGGTTTTGGTGCCAATGAAGAGTTGCTGGGAAAAGCGTTGCGCGCGCGGCGTGATGAATTTGTCTTGGCCAGTAAGTGCGGCATGTATCGCAATGAGCAGGGTGAGCGCGAGATCAACGGCCGCCCAGAGGCGATTAGAAAGGTGTGTGAGCAGAGTTTGCGCCGCTTGCAAACCGAGACGATAGATCTCTACTACCTGCACCGGCTCGACCCTCAAGTGGCCGTTGAAGAGAGTGTCGGCGCGCTTGGCGACTTGGTCCGCGAAGGTAAAATTCGCGAAGTGGGTCTGTCTGAAGTCTCGGCAGACACGTTGCGACGCGCAATGTTCGAATATCCAGTGGCAGCAGTGCAGAGTGAGTACTCACTGTGGACGCGAAATCCGGAGATTGCACTGTCCCAAGCCTGTGCCGAGTTAGGTGTTACGCTGGTGGCTTTCAGCCCGGTAGCGCGAGGGTTCTTCGGTGGGCTTGATGCGAGTACGCTACAACCCGCTGATTTTCGCTATAACATGCCGCGTTTCAGCGCGCAGAACTACCCAAAGAATCTCGCGCTATTAGAGCAAATGCGCCCGCTCGCCGAGCGCGCTGCTTGCAGTGTGCCTCAATTGGCGCTTGCGTGGTTGCTGGCGCAGGGGGATCACGTGTTGCCTATCCCTGGCACGCAGCGCATCGCTCACCTTGAGGAAAACTTAGCCAGCGCCGCGCTCGAAATCGATCCCGAGATATTAAAAGCTGCTGGCAACGTGATCAATCAAGATACCGTTGTAGGTGTTCGCTACCCAGAATCTGCGCAACTAGATGTCGATACTGAGCGCTTTGAGAATGAATTTGAGTAGCGCAAGCACGCGCTGATATTTATGCTTTTGGGCGCGTAAACTTTGAGTTTTTCATGCTTTAAGCGTATTGGGCTTAGCACATTGGCCGAACGTACTTTTGAGCGCAATGCGCAAGGCTAGCACCTGCGTATGGTGCAGCCACGATGTGTGATTTTTGCGGTGCCGTAGTCTGGTGCGCCCGCTTTCTTTGTTTCAGTCAGACAGGAGGTTTCAGTGTACTTCCCCTCAGCCAGTGGTGAGTACCTCTCACTTGAGGTTGCCGGCTTCAGTTATAAATTAGATACCCAGTACAGCGATTTTTGGCACAAGGCGAGTAGTGGTGTCTGGGAGCCCAACACTTACAAAGTGCTCAATCACTTTTTAGATGCGCAGAGCACTTACTGCGATATCGGCGCCTGGATAGGCCCGACTGTATTGCACGCAGCTAAGCTTGCACAGAAAGTCGTGTGCTTTGAACCAGATCCCACCGCCTACCGCTTTTTACGCACAAATATCGATCTTAACCAACTGGGCAATGTCACTAGCTACAGTTTTGCGTTGAGCACGACTTTTGGTGTGGCGCGTATGGCGAGCCATCGCGGCAAGCCCGGGGACAGTATGACCAGCTTGTTGTTTGACAATCAGAGCAGTGGTATAGATGTGCTCACAGTGCCCTGGCAGCAGTTTATCGATGCCTCGCCAGATCGCGTGTTCGATGTGATGAAAATTGATGTAGAAGGTGCTGAGTTCGATTTGCTGCCCAGCATGTTGGACTATCTCAAGGCACACAAGCCCACGCTCTATTTGTCGACCCATGCACCGCTGTTGGATGAGGCAGAGCGCGAATCCAAGATGGCGGGGTTGGCAAAGCTGTTGGCTATCTATCGTCACTGTTTGACAGAGGAGCTCGAAGAGGTGGACTTTAGCGTCCTCACTTCACAGGATAGCCTGACCCGCTTTAAATCTTTCGTCTTTACCGACAAGCGCTAAGGAAAGTGCGAATAAATCTAATACGCCCTGTAGGGTGCTTACGTTCATAAAGAAAGCGAAGGGGCCAATTCCTTTGCCTACGGGAAGTCGGTAACTGGCGAGAGCAGAACGCATTAGCCTTGTCAGAAAGCTTATTAAGGGCACTGTCATTGACTGCGCTTTTTTAGCCGTAATCAGAGTGGCTCTTTTTATGGCTATTAGCCCTTTATTTATCCACATTACCCAGAGGGTAGGCCAAGAACTTTTGGGGATTTGTTAGTGCTTTCCTCAGAGCTTAGCACCTTCCCCAGAACGCTCCCTAAGCGACCTCGCCTTTGCTGTGTTTCCAGTATTGAAGCCGCGATAATACTGCCCTTAACTGTGCACGGGCAGCGGGTTGGTGCCCTCGCTGTGAAGGCGGTTTTTTATCTGCTGAACCAGTGGAATGATGTCGGCAAAGGGCACTGCTTTGGAATAATACCAGCCTTGTACCGCGTAGGTTTTATCATCGACCAGCCTGTCGACTTGCGACTGCGTTTCGACACCCTCGAGAATAATTTTGTAGCCCAAATCGTGGCACAGCTCGCAAATATTTTTGTACATTTCCAACCCTCTGCTTTCATCGGTGATATTGATGATACTGCGGTCTATTTTGACGCTGGTTAAGGGCAGCTCGTAGAGCACTTCGAAGTTCGTGTAGCCGGTACCTAAGTCGTCGAGTGAAATGGCGA
>JBMZCU010000398.1:0-3006 GCA_049613705.1 Pseudomonadales bacterium
CCGTCGTCGAGGCGCACGAGAATATGGGCTTTTTGCCGGGGGCTGTCGAAGATAAGTTCGCCCCGTACTTCGCGCCGTTTCGCGAGGTCCTGGAGGAGCGTTTGGGTCGCGGTCATGTCACTGCGCTAATTAAGGGCGGGCGCATTGAAATGGCGCCGCTGGCCTACATGCGCGGGCGCTCCTTCAAGCAGAGCTTTGTGGTACTGGACGAGGCCCAAAACACTAACCCCGCACAGATGAAACTCTTTTTGACCCGCATCGGTGAGGGCAGTGTGGTCGTGGTTAACGGCGACTTTGCGCAGCAGGATATCGCCGGTGAGTGTGGACTTAGCGACGCTGTGCAGCGCTTTGCCAAACTGGAGGGTATCGCCCACGTGCAGTTTGGCAGAGCGGACATAGTGCGCAGCGGCTTAGTACAGCAGATAGTTGAGGGCTACGAGCCTGTGTTGCAGTCAGCGCAGTTGTGCGCTTAAAAACAGGCTGTAGCGCCGCGCTAAGCTTGTTTTTTTGCAGCGTCGCCATACTGCTCGCCCCGCGTTGAGTGTTAGTATACAGCTCTCAACACAGCAGTAGAGGCGCCGCATGGCGAGATATAAAAAACTGGCGCAGAGCGATCTGCTGCAAGCCGCTGAACAAGTGGTTTGCGAAGAGGGCGCACACGCCTTGAGCATAGGTTCGGTCGCCAAGGCGGCCGGGGTGTCGCGCGGTGGTGTACAGTCTTGCTTTGGCACCAAAGAGCAGTTAGTTGAAGCGCTCTTTCAGAGCTGGACAGCGCAGTTTGAGGAGTGCCTACGCACCTGTCGCACATCTGCTCCCAGCGATGCCGACCCTATACACACTTTTGTGCAGGCCTCTCGCATGCTGCACACCACTCAACCCGAGCGCAACGCGGCCATGATGATACTGATGACGCAGTCGCAGGAGCGGCGCCAGTGGGCGCGCGATTGGATTTTGGGCAGCATCGGCGGTGTAGATACCTCCACAGAGCAGGGGCGCCGTCGCCGCTTGCACTTTTTGCTCTGGGAGTCTCTGCTGGCGGTCAAGTCGATGCAAATCATGGAGTTCAGCGACGGCGATTGGCTTGAGATCTTTGACGACCTGGATCGATTACTGGCCTAGGGAAAGTACATCTCAGTAGTGTCAGTGTTGGTTGCACTACACAGATCTAGAAGCGTACTTTCATCCCAAGTTGCAGGGTCTGAGTGTCGATATCAACGCCGCTGCGTTGGGTGTCGCTGTGAATGATATGCGCATCTAAGGCGACACTCGGCGTGACAAACCACTGCGCTGAAAGACCGTAGTGCAAGGTATCTTCATTTCCTGCATCGGAAAAACTGGCGCTGAGTCCCAATCCAACTGCGCGAGAGGGGTAGTAGGTACTGGCTAGCTCAAATTGAAAGCCATCTTCGCTGCGCTCACGCTCGATATAGCTAAGTGCGACCCCACCATCGAAATACTGATCTGCACCGATTTGCTGGGCGTGGAAGTTGGAGACTCTCAGGGCCTTGCTATCACCGTTTGTCGCATCTTCAACGCGATTGAACGCCAGGGCGATTTCACTGGTCGGTGCGATGTATTTACCGATGGCCAAGGTGTAGTTGAGTTGCTTGACTTGAGGTTGCGTGTCCACCGTCGTTCGACGGTAATTGGCACTGCCCAACCAGCCACTTTTTCGATTCACCCAGCGCGTGCTGATCGCCGTGGCATCGAGATCGCTGCTGCTATTACTGCTGTCGTATTCGCCGCGTGCGTGAGACAGACTGATGTGAGTGTTTTGGCCGTAAAAACTCGCCAGTGCAAGCGGGCCCTCTGTCGTATCAAGCGGCTCAGTGTAGTAGTTGATGCCGATGAGTCCGAGCGATGTTTGTGAGTCGGCAACTCCCGCACTTGCACTGTCGCTTTCACTGTCGGCGTAGTGGGTAAATACCTCAAAGCTTTGGCCTTGGACTGGCCCTGTTACAGCACCTAGTACAAGCGCTGCTAAAGATAGTTTTTTCATGCGTAGTCTCAGAAAAAAAGGCACCGATGCTACACACCGGCGCCCTAAGGGAGATGTTACTTTAGTTCACCGGCATCGTAGGCAATTTCACCATCGACTATGGTCAGCAAGCTTTGCGTCTCTGTGATTTTTTCCATCGACACGTTAAGCAGGTTCTGTGATAGCACAGCGATATCGGCGAGCATGCCGGCCTTGATTTGACCTTTTTGCTGTTCTTCAAACTCGGCGAAGGCGGCTACGCGGGTAAAACCGTCGACCACTTGCTCGCGAGTGATAGACTCAGAGGCATCGAGAGGATGATTGACCGCGTAGGGGAAAGCCGCATAGGGGCTGTCTAGACCTTCGGTGCCAAAGGCCAGAGGAACGCCTGCTTCAATGAGCGAGCGCAGTCTCAGGAACTGGGTATCCTCGCCGTAACGGCTGCGGAAGATCTGTTGCAAAACAAGGTGATGTGGCTGTTGCACGGCGATTACCCCAAGTTCTGCTGCTTGATCAATGAGCTCACCGACTATGCCATCACCGTGCTCGATACGCAGGCGCTTGGCTTTCCAGTCACCGTCGCTGACTGCTTGCATGCTATCCATTACATTTTCAGCACAGCGGTCACCGTGACAGTGCAGCAGTAACTGGCCGCGCCACTCTTCGGGCTTAGCGATCATCTCTTCGATTTGCTGGTTGTCAAAAAACATGCGGCCTTTCCAGCCCGGGCGGTCGGCGTAGGCTTTACGCGTTGCAGCTACACGCTCCATCGGCGTGCCGTCGAGGAACCACTTGGTACCAGAAGCCGTGATTTTAGGGTTGCCAAACGGATGCTTAGGCAAATCGGCCGACTCATCAACATCACGGCCTTCCGTCGTTGTAGTTGGGATGCGAATGTAGCGGATGCGAATTGGCAGATCTGCTTTGTCGATGAGGCGTAAGTAGCGCTCTGGAGTAACCAGTGGCATATCTTGAATCGAGGTGACACCCCAGCGCAGCAGTTTATCAGCCTCCTCTTTGATAACCTC
>JBMZCU010000399.1:0-3005 GCA_049613705.1 Pseudomonadales bacterium
GCCTGCAGAGCCTGTAGTGGAAAGGATGTTGCTGATCACACTGATCCCCGTGTCGGGATCGCGGTATTCCTGCTGCAGCTCGAGCGCGGCCTGCACAAAGCGCTCGACCTGGCGGTTGGTTGCCTCAAAAGCGGTGCCGCTGGGCATATTGATTGTGACGCGAGCGGTTTCACTGGGCACGCGAGGGAAAAAGGTGAAGCGCATCCAGCCGCTGGTTACAAAGACAATCGTGAGGATCAAGAGGCCGATAAAAAAGGACAGCACGCTATACCTGTGATGGATAGCGCGGGCCAAGAGGGGCTGGTAGCGTTTGAGAATGAGGGCCTCAAAACCATCGGCAAAACGCTGCTGCGCGCGGCTGAAAAGATTGGGCTTGTGCTTGTTGTGGCGCAGCTTGAGGTTTTTAAGGTGCGCCGGGAGAATAAACTTCGACTGGATAAGTGAGAACAAGAGCACCGGGACGACAATCGCTGGTATTTGCGCAAAAATAGCGCCGCGCGCACCCTCGATGAAGGCAAAAGGTAAAAAGGCGACCACTGTCGTCAGCACCCCGAAAGTTACAGCGACGGACACTTCCTTGGTGCCGTTGATCGCCGCCTCAAGACCGCTCTCGGCGCGCTGCATGTGGGAGTAGACGTTCTCCCCGGTGACGATGGCATCGTCCACCACGATCCCCAGTACTAAAATAAAACCGAATAAGCTGATGATATTCAGAGTGATATCGATTGCAGGCATCACAATAAATGCCCCCATGAAGCTCACGGGAATACCCAAAAAGACAAAGAAGGCAATAGAGGGGCGCAGGAACAGCGAGAGCAGTACGATGACTAAAATACCGCCTTGAATCGCGTTGTCGGTGAGGGTTTTGAGGCGGCTTTTCACAATGCGCGAGCTGTCGCTCCAATAGCTCAGGCTCAGGCCTTCGGGCAGGTTTGGCTGCTGCTGGGCAATGTAGCCTTTGACCCGCTCGGCGATCTCGATGGCGCTCTGATCACCGACGCGGTAGACCTCTATCATCGCGGCATTTTGGCCGTTGAAACGCGTCAGCATAGGTGTCTCTTCAAAGCCGTCATCGATCTGTGCAATATCGCCCAGGCGGATCAAGGTGCCCTGGGTATCGCTTTTAACCACGACTTGGGCAAAGTCCTCGGCGCTGTAATCTTGACCTTTAGAGCTGACTAATATGTCGCCACCGGCGGTGCGCAAGTTACCGGCGGAGAGGTCCAGTGAACTGCGGTTAATCGCATCGGCGATGTCGCTCAAGCTCAAGTTGTACTGACGCAGTTTGGCCTGTTCAACTTCGATATTGAGCTGGTAGTTGCGCACGCGATCTAACACAACTTGGGTGATGCCGGGCTGGCTGAGCAGATCGTCACGCACTTTTTCGCCAAACTGGCGAATTTCGCGCTCGCTAAAGGTCCCTGAAACTGTGACGGTAATCACATCGCGCACGAATTGGCTCACAGAGGTAATAGGGGTGTCGGCGTCGGCGGGGAAGTTGGGGATAGCATCGACCCGGCTCTTGATATCGGCCAGCAGGTCGCGCTTGTCATAGCTGTCTTCGATCTCCATCGAGACTGTGGTCGCCCCTTCAACAGAGCGGCTGCTGACTTGCTTCACACCTTCAAGATCTGAGACCGCCTCTTCAATCAGCAGCGCGACACTTTGCTCTATATCTTGCGGGGTAGCGCCGTTCAAGCTGACACGGGTGCTGACTACATTGGATGAAAAGCTGGGAAAAACCTCTAGCGGTATGCGGCTGTTGAGGCTGAAGAGTCCGGCCAACACGATGGCGAGCATCAGCAGGTTGGCGGCGACATCATTGCGTGTAAACCAGTTGATCATTGTGCGTTCCCACCGTTGTCCGCAGGCGCAGCATCGGCAGTCGCGCGGCCATCGATAGAGGTCACATTGACGCGGGTACCAGAGGGCACTTGTGCCAGTGTGGTCGTCACCAGCAAGTCGCCTGGATTCAGTCCACGCCCGATCAGGGCCAGTTTGTCATTTTTCCAGCGTATAGCGACATCGGTTTTGTGAAGTACGCCATCGCGTACTAGGTAGACAAACGCACCCTGGTAGAGGGTGGCGATGGGGATGGCAATCACATCCTCGAGTTGCTTACCTTGAATTTCTGCTTTGATGTACTGGCCAATTTTCAATCCTAACCCGGGCTCCTCGCTGTGAAAGGGGTTGTCGATACGGGCGATGACATAGAGCTGCTGGGTGCTCTCATCGATGGTGGCCTCTGTTTTGGTCAGCGCGCCGTGCCACTGCTGTGCACTGGCCAAATCTGATGTGAAGCGCACCTTGGGGAGCGCAGCTGGCGTCTGGTTGACTCGATCGTTAGGCAGGGAGATAAAGCCCAGGTCACTGTTTTGCAGAGGTAGGCGCACTTCAACGGTCTCGGTGGCGAAGATTTCACCGACCTGTGTATTGGCGTTGACGAATTGCCCGGTGTTGACATCACGGCTGATAACGCGGCCGTCAAAGGGGGCGCTCAGCTTGCTGCGCTGTAAGTTGGTAACGGCTTGATTGAAGTTTGCGTAGGCTGCGGACACCTTGGCTTTGGCAATTAGCTCTTGTGGTTTGCGCGAGACTAAATCCGGTGCTTTGCCACGGTTGCCCAGGCGCTTCCAGTCAGCCTGTGCCTGCTTAACTTGGGCCTGTTCGATACGCAGCTCTTGCTGAGCTTGGGTTAGCGAGGCTTTGGCGCTGTTGACGGCGCTCTGATAGTCGCGCTTGTCCAAGGTGAGTAAGAGGTCGCCTTTCTTAAAGAAAGCACCTGGCTCAAATGCAGGGGCTATCTCGGTTATTTCGCCGCTGACTTGAACCGTCAGTGGGCTGCGTGTCTTCGCAGATACCAAACCATAGCTTTGCAGAGTGAGTTGCAGGTCCTGCGGCGTTATTTGCTGTACTTCAACATTGAGCGCCGGTTTGACTGTTGGCCCGCGGCGTTTATTTTGTGGTTTTTCACTCTGGACAACCCAGGCACCAGCGAGCAGTGC
>JBMZCU010000400.1:0-2998 GCA_049613705.1 Pseudomonadales bacterium
TATATCCTCTACATTTTAGTGGTGGCTTTGATCAAGCCGAAAATGGCGCCGCCTGTGCCGTATGACGGTGAGTACGATAAGGGTTTCTTCTTTAAAGTCTTCCTGGCACTTGTTCCGCCTCTGGGGCTTATTTTTGTGGTACTGGGGTCGATTATTTTAGGGGTAGCCACGGTAAACCAGGCTGGCGCCATCGGTGCGGTCGGCGCGATGATTATGGGTGGATACCGTCTCATCGGCGAACAGAAAAATCGCTACTACCCTGCGATCTTGGCAATCGTCTCTGTGGTCGCAATTGCCTTTATCGTCGCAAATTACAATTTAAACATTAAGAATATAAAAACAGATGAGGATGCCTTTGGCGTCACACTGGCGTTGATTGCAGTTGCCGGGCTTGTGATTGCTGTGCTGTGGAGTACATGGCGTACCTTCAAGATTGATAATACGCTGCATGAAGTCATGGTTGAAACGGCGAAGACCACGTCGATGGTTTTCATCATTTTGATTGGTGCTGCCATGCTAACTTCGGCGTTTCGTGCTTTCGGCGGTGAACACCTGGTTAAGGAGTTCTTGACGGGGCTGCCAGGTGGATTCTGGACGCAGTTCATAGTGGTCATGTTGGTGATCTTTTTGTTGGGCTTTTTCCTCGACTTTATTGAGATTGCCGTTGTTGTGGTGCCAATTGTGGCGCCGATCCTACTCGCAGATCCCGGTGCTAACGTAACGGCGGTTTGGTTAGGTGTCATGATAGGGTTAAATATTCAAACCTCCTTCCTGACGCCACCCTTTGGTTTTGCGCTCTTTTATTTACGGGGGGTTGCGCCGAAAATTGTTGAGACTTTGCATATCTATAAAGGCGCGGTTGTCTTTATCGGTTTGCAGGTAGTTGCGCTGATCATCGCGGGGTCTTTTCCGTCGCTGGTTAACTACTTGCCCAACCGCACGCAGTTGACGTCGGAAACGGCACCGCCGCCGATGAACCCGCGTATTCAAGCGTGTCTTGAAACCTACGTATTTGCTGACTACGTGAGCCAAGGCGATGCGGTAAAAGCGGCGGTTGAGCGTATGCGTAATGTTGATACCGCGTTCATGCCCAAAGCAATGCAGAAGAACCTTGAAAGCAGCCTTGAGCGTGCAGCTAATACGTTTACGATGGTTGCAGCTATAGAGACTGCACAGCAAAAACTTGAAGCCTTTTCGCCTCAGTATCGCCCAGTGCATACTCAGGCGCGTCTAGTGCAGAAAGATATTCGTAAGCTCGAAAAGCGTATTGCCAAGCGTGAGAAGCTGATCGATAGGCTTAAACGCAGCGAGCCATTAGATCAAGCTGCACTGGATGCAGAGCACGCGGCAATAGAGGTGTTGCGCTCTGAGATTGCGGCACTGCAGGCAGAGCTTCCGAGTGATTGGGAACCGATGCGTGCGCAGTACAAGGCACTGGCTAAGGATCTTAAGCTGGCGCGAGGGCAGTACCGCAACAACGTCGACAATGCTTACGATACGGTCAATGAATTGCAAAAGACATTTGCTAGTACAGATGACTTGATCGCACTTGAGCAAGAGTTGCTAGGATTGTCAGCGGTTATTGACAGTGTGAAAGAAAAAGCCGATGCGCCCGATGCGATGGAGCGCTTTAAAGTGGTAGAGCGCAAGATGGCTAAAGTCGCAGGCACACACGACATTAAGTCTAAGCTCTCTAAGGCGCGCAAGCACTTGAAGAAAGCGCGCACCAAGAAGTCGCATAAGGAATTCGCCAAGGCTATTAAGCTCTATCAAGCGCAAATGGTTTGGCGCACTGCTGCTAAAGATAGTCTTCAGCCTGAAGTGACACGCTATGTCGATGCAATTAGATCGACCATAGGTGCACGTATGCAGCCGCGTCTGAGCTTGGAACAAGCAAAGAGTATTGCTGCATGTCAGTCGGTTCACCGAGACCTGTCTTTGAGCTTCTAATGAGCGCTGCCAAATACTTCGTATGATTTTAAACCCCGCACAAGCGGGGTTTTTTATTACTGAGCCTTTTCCTAGCGCCGGTAAAGCTCCGCAAGAAAGTAGAGTATGTCGGAGCGAGCTGAAAGGGGTTGTACTCAATGGGTGTTGTTAAGGGCTGTAACTTGTGATGATTTACTGTAATAAAGCGATGCCTAGGCTCTATAGGAAAGGTGGTAGCGATTGTTAAAGTGAGACGGCGAGGCAGGCCTCGCCGTGTTCAAAATTACACTTTGAACTGTTTGAGTAAGTCATCTTGTTGGTCACTGTAGTCCACAAGTGTGTTGCATAGCTGCGCTTGGCTTTTGGCCTGATCAGATACACTTTGGCTTATGTCTCGAATGTTGGTGGTGTTGCGATTTATTTCCTCACTGGTGGCGCTTTGCTGTTCGGCGGCAGTGGCGATACTGATCGTCATGTTGTTAATATCGGCGATAGAGGTGCGAATATTACTCAGGATGCTGTCCGCTTTAGTGGCGTCTTCGCTGGTACTGTCTGCAAGCGTACGACTGCGTTCAATTTTTTGAACGGCGTTTTGCACACCACTTTGCAGCTTTTCAATGATCAAGCTCGTCTCGTTGGTTGATTCTTGTGTGCGTGCGGCAAGGGCGCGTACCTCATCGGCGACTACCGCAAAACCTCTCCCCATATCCCCTGCGCGTGCAGCTTCTATCGCAGCGTTTAGTGCTAAGAGATTGGTTTGTTGCGCGATGCTGGTAATAGAGGTCAAGACGACTTCTATCTCATCGCTGTGTTGTACTAACTCATTGACTGTGGCTACTGTATCGTCCATGTCGCTGAGTAACTGTTGAATGGAGTTCGAGGTTTGCGAAGCGATTTGCGTGCCCTGTGCGGCTTCGCTGTCAGCGGCGCGCGCTGACTCCGCGGCCTGTTGTGCATTTTGTGATACATCTTGTGCGGTGCTAGCCATTTGATTCATGGCCGAGGCGAGCATGTCGAGTTCAAAGAGCTGCGTCTGCAAATTATCTGCGGCTTTAGCTGTCGCTTCTGA
>JBMZCU010000401.1:0-2995 GCA_049613705.1 Pseudomonadales bacterium
AATAATAAAAAATGCCTGCGCTGATCGCTGGTTAAGTGTGAATAGATAGCAATAAAAATAATAAGCTCAATATCTCACTGATTACCGTTCAGCCTTATCCTTCTCTTGAAATATCATCTCGTACGACAAACAACACACTTACCAAGCCATTTTTGCTAATGCCCTCGATATATGACCAAGAGCATTATTCACAGCCTCTATAGTGCAGACATCACATCACTGACCCATTCGATACTTTCAACATAAGCGACATTAAAGGCTTCACTGGAAACCGGCAGAGAGTGCTGTGCCAATTCCTGCCACTGTCCGCGATCGATGCTATCCATCAGCGTTAGCAAATCACCTACCTCACCATCGCGCTCTAGAATCGCGCCTTTCATCCAGACTTCGATCGGCAACACCTCAATCAAACTCTCCAGCGGCGCATCGAAAAAAGCATCCATATACGAGAGCAACCCGGTAAAGAAATAGCAGTGCGCCCGCTGATTTAGCTGATACTGCGCAATATTTTCCATGGTGCGCGCACGCACGAGCGCATGTTTGAGCAAGGCATTGGGCTTGTCATCCATAGAGGTCAACGCCAACAGGTAGACCCAGCGCTTGAGGTTGTCCAAACCTAACATCACGATCACTTTGCGGATACTGTCGGCGGGCTTACTCTGAATAAACTGCACACTGTTCACAAGTTTAAGCAGCTTAACAGCCAGCACCGGATCACTTTTTAAGCAGTGCTCAATAGCCGCTATCTCAATTTCGGGATCATGTAACTTGTGCAGTAGGTCTAAGGTTGTGATGCGGTGAGTTTTAGAGACTTTGGCCTCAATCAGCTGAGGCTTACAAAAATAATAGCCCTGGTAGAGATCAAAGCCTAATGCTTTAAAGCGCTCGTAAGTTGCGTAGTCTTCGACCTTTTCAGCGAGGAGCTTCAATGGGTAGCGTCTGAGCTTACAAATCAGAGCATCAAGTTCGTCAGCGGTGCGTGGCATCAGCACATCAATTTTAACGACACTGGCATAAGGCAATAACTGGGAGGTCTGCGCATTGAGCACAAAGTCATCCAAGGCAATCTGATAGCCTTCCTCGTGCAGTGCTTTAACTCTTGCCAGCAGTGTTGGCGTAACCTCGATTCCCTCCAGTAACTCAAGCACCACATTATCGGTGCCAAAGGGAAGCGTCTGCAGTAACCACTGTTCACTGAAATTGATATAAGCTCGAGTGTTCTCCACTGCAACGGCCAGGGTTTTCTCGGCGAAGCAATTTAACAGCACCCTCGCAGTGGCCAGTTCATCACCGACCTCTGCCAGCTCTTCAATCGGTCTAAACAGCAATTCATATCCGGCCAGATTTCCTGCGGCGTCAAAAATAGGCTGGCGGGCAAATAGTGGGGAGCGACCATCCCCGTTTGAAGCATCTAACATTTATCGAACTCTAGTTGCGCGACGTTTTTCGGTATTGAGCCTCTCACTTAAGCTCTGTACCTACTCACTTCGTTCTTATAAAAACGTATTCAAATGTTGACTACACATGCTTGCTTGAAGCGCCATACTCAGATGCCAAAAGCCCGACCAGCATACAAGGTAGTTTACCTTTATACAATATAAGTAACGTGTTGCTAAATATGGAATTATGCGCGCCGCACTGACACCGCTGATTAGGAAATCCGGTGCCAAACTCAAACGCTAGAGGCTCACTCAAACACCGGCTTAAAAAAGCTGCGCTCGTAGCTGATGATGCACTGCGTTTTTTTGGCGTAGTCAAAAGCCGCTAGACACTGCTCATCATCGAAAGAGTCGTTGCGATACTGCTCGTAGGCAGCCAAACTCTCGAAACAAAAAAGTGCAAGCGCAACATTGTTAGCCCCTTCACTTGGCAGAAAATACCCCAAATGCTGACCACCAAACTTGTTGACTAGAGGAATCCACAGCTTGGCGTAATGCTCAAATTCCTCTAGTTTATTGGCATCGACAATGTAGCGGATATAACAGGTAATCACGTGCTCGCTCTCCCAGCTGAAAAATACATCAGAGGATAGGCGTAAAACTGCTAATCGACAAGCCGCAGAGGCTACACATCTCCCACTGCCGATTGCGCGCTGCCAGGTGTGACATCCAGGTTAAGATCTTGTGGCTTACCGAAGAAATACCCCTGGGCTAGATCGCAGCCCAAATCGCTGACCATCTCAAACTGTTCCTGAGTTTCGATCCCCTCTGCAATCACCGAAAACCCCATCTTTTCACTGATATAGGTAATTCCCGAGAGCAGCTCGCGATTACTCTTAACCAATAAATCTTGGGTCAGTGATTTATCCAATTTAACGATCGAAAGCGGAAAGGAGCTCAGGCAACTCATAGCCGAGTAACCACTGCCAAAATCATCCAGTGCTATGCGATAACCAAGCTTGTGCAGTTGTGTCACGGGCGAGAGGACATCGATACTATCGAGCAGCGACTGCTCGGTCAGCTCGATAACTAGACGCTGGCGCAGGGTGCTGCTCACAGGTGCCATCAGCTTGGCAATTTGATCGGGCGTCAGGAGTGCGATTTGCTCGGGCGACATATTGATTGTGACCGCCCCTTCGTGAATCGTGTTTTGCAGCGCATCGATCGCGCAGGCGATGGTCTTCTCAACGATAATCCCCATCAACCCCATCTGCCCCGCGACTTGAATCACAGTTTCAGTGTTATAGACCTTACCGTCCTCTGATATCAGGCGCAGCAACATCTCGTGCCCCCACACAGAGCGATCACCTGCATGCACTATCTGCTGAAAGTAAAACTTGAGTGTGCCTCGGTTGAGTTGATGACGCAGAAGGTTAGATATCGCCATCCACTCGCTAGATTCTTCATATAAATCTTGGGTGTAGTAGGTGATATTCGCCGTGCGAAGCTCTTTCGTTTTATAGAGCGCCAAATCCGCAGCGGTGAGCAAATCGCCCGGGGATTCGACGTCTTCCGGATAGCTGGCAAACCCGCCCGACAGACGCGCTTGGGTGATA
>JBMZCU010000402.1:0-2992 GCA_049613705.1 Pseudomonadales bacterium
TGTCAAACCCTGAGCAATTGGTCGTCAGTAAAAAGCTCACGCTCATAGAGAGTGTTGCCCGCTGGGGCGAGCGCGGTGTGGATGCATCTGTCGCACTACCTGCGGATTCCCTGGCCTTACTGCTAAATTTTCCACTGCAAAAACAGGATGAATTTTGGTTCGGGCTGCAGAATTTTTATGTTATAACCCGTTACAATAGAAGCCGATTCTACGCGATGGCTGTCTACCAGTTGAGCGAGTTGATTAAAGCGGAATACAAATTGAGTTAATGGAATAATATGAAGAAGATAAAACACCTTGCACTGGTTGTTCTGAGTACTGTGATTGTTGGTTGCGCCAGCCAGAAAGGACCTGTTGTGAGCCCTAAAACGAATGAGGGGCGCTACAAGGTTACTAAGGATTATGGCCCGGATTCTGTTGTAGACGTCTCGCATGTTAAAGACGCAGTGCCTAGAGTTGAGCCGAAAAGCCGAGGCGGCAATCGCCCTGAATACCAAGTGTTTGGCAAAACGTATAAAGTGCTAGATTCCGCACAGGGTTATAAAGAGCGCGGCGGATCTTCTTGGTATGGCAAGAAGTTTCACGGCTATTTGACTGCCAACGGTGAAAAATACGACATGTTTGGCATGACGGCGGCGCATAAATCACTGCCGTTACCGACCTATGTACGCGTGACTAACTTAGCTAACAACAAACAAGTTATTGTGCGAGTTAACGATCGCGGTCCTTTTCATCAAGGGCGGATCATAGACCTATCATACGCGGCCGCATCTAAGTTGGATATGCTGAGCAGCGGTACTGCCCAAGTGGAAGTCGAGGCGATTGATCCACGCACTTGGAACGCACAGTCTAACAGCGCAGTGAGTTCACAGCCTAGCCAGGCCGTTGCCCAGAAAGTGGTTGTCGCTGCGGCGCCAACAATCAAAGTTGCACCAGCACCAGCACCAGCACCAGCACCAGCACCAGCACCAGCACCAGTAGTTGCAAGCGAGCCTGCAGCACAACCTGTTGCGAAGAGCCGTGCTCTGAGTGATCCTGATCTGTATAAGCAGGTGCACTATATCCAAGTGGCGGTCTACTCTAGTGAGGAGTCTGCACTCAAAGTTACCGGCCAAATGAAGCCATTTGGTCTGCCAGCTCTGGTCAGTGAAGTGCAGCGCGATGGGCGCAGCTTGTACAAAGTTATTCTGGGCCCTGTACCGCGTCGCTCTACCACTGAGCGCTTAAAAGTCGAATTAGATAATGCAGGCTACCCATCTGCACACTTGATTGATTTGCCATAATGTTTGAAAACACACGAAAGCTGAAGGAGTTGTTGTGTCCCGATTTGTAAAAAGGTTCTCCCTGCTGGTTTCCCTGCTATTTGTCACACCGCTGTGGGCTGCACAGCAGTTGATCCCAGCGGCTCCGCAGATTGCAGCCACTGGCTATATCATTATGGATGCCGACACCGGTGAAGTGATTGCAGAGAAGAATGCGCGCAAGCGTTTTCCGCCTGCTAGCTTAACCAAGATGATGACCAGCTATATCACAGAGTACGAGCTCACTAAGGGCAATATCGGCCTCAATGATAAGGTATTGGTCAGCGAGAAAGCCTGGAAGTCTGAAGGCTCTCGCATGTTCATCAAAGAGGGAACCCAAGTAGAAGTTGGCAAGTTGCTCAAGGGGATCATCATCCAGTCTGGCAATGATGCTTCTGTTGCGATGGCTGAATACATCGCAGGCAGTGAAACCGCTTTTGCTAGCTTGATGAATCAGCACGCAGAACTCTTGGGGATGAAAGATACGCATTTTGGCAATGCCACGGGGCTACCGATGGAGGGGCACTATTCCTCTGCATATGATTTAGCCATTCTCGCGCAGGCGATCATTCAGCGCTACCCACAGCACTACGGCATTTACTCAGAGAAATTCTTCACCTACAACAATATACGTCAACCCAATCGCAACAAACTATTGTGGCGCGATAAAACTGTCGACGGTTTGAAAACAGGCCATACGAATGAGGCTGGCTATTGCCTTGTCGCTTCAGCGAAGCGCGATGGGATGCGTTTAATCACTGTGGTGCTGGGCACTAAAAGTGAAGAGGCGCGCGCGCAGGAATCTCAGAAGTTGCTGGCCTATGGCTTTCGCTTTTACCGCACGCATAAACTTTACAGCGCCAACGATCAACTAAGTGTTGCCAAAGTGTGGGGCGGTGCCGGCGATGCGGTACGCCTAGGGCTTGCCGAAGGACTTTCAGTGACTATCCCCCGCGGCCAGGCCAAAGGGTTGAAAGCGACTATGGATATTAATAACGATATCAAAGCGCCTGTTGTCGCCGGGCAGTCTTACGGTGTGGTTCGTGTCACCCTCGATGGCAAGGAAGTACGCCAGGTGCCTTTGGTAGCGATGGATAGTGTGCAAGAGGGTGGCTTTTTTAAGAAGCTGTGGCACAGCATTCTGCTCTTCTTTATCGGCTTACTCAACTGAGGGTTAGCGACAGTGATACAACTGTAGTCGCACATTAGTGGATATCGTCTATCTCAACGGTGAATACCTCGCCGCGGACAAAGCTGTTGTTTCAGTCTTTGATCGCGGCTTTTTATTTGCCGACAGCGTCTATGAAGTTATTCCCTTTTATCGCGGCGTAGGGTTCCAGCTTGAACAGCATTTATCGCGCCTAGAATACAGTTTGGCCCAGTTGCGCATAGAGGCTGCAATGCCTTGGCGTCAAATATGTGAGGGCTTGGTTGAGCGCAATGGATCTGGTGATTTGTCAGTCTATTTACAGATAACGCGTGGTGCAGCGCAAGGGCGTAACCATGCGATTGACACTAAGCTCGCCCCAACTGTGTTTGCCTGCTGCCGCCCAATTCACGATAACTATAGCTGCAGTGTTGACGAGATAGTCCCCATCTCGGTAATCGTTACCGAAGACTTGCGCTGGAAGCGCTGCGATATCAAGGCAACGACGTTACTGCCAAATATACTGGCGCAGCAGCAAGCTGCT
>JBMZCU010000403.1:0-2983 GCA_049613705.1 Pseudomonadales bacterium
GACGATTCAGAATAACATCAATAAAACCGTTCAAATTTCCTTCAATTAACTTGTGTAACGCGCAAAAATCCTTATAATTGCGCGCCCAAATCAGCTATTACTAATTTTGTTCCTTGCCTTTGTTCAAGTTTGGCTGAGCTTGTCGATGAGGCTACTAATCCATAAGGAATCTAACGATGCGTCATTACGAAATCGTTTTTATGGTTCACCCGAACCAGAGCGAACAAGTACCTGCAATGGTTGAGCGTTACACTAACGCTATCACTGGTGCTGAAGGTACAGTTCACCGCATGGAAGACTGGGGCCGCCGTCAACTGGCTTACCCAATCAACAATGCACACAAAGCACACTACATCTTGATGAACATCGAGTGCGGCCAGGAAACTCTGGACGAGCTTGAAAACATGTTCCGTTACAACGATGCTGTTCTGCGTAACATGGTCATCCGTCGCAAAGAAGCGATCACAGATGTATCTCCAATCAAAGCTGCTGAAGCGCGCGAAGAGCGTAAGCCTCGCCGTGAAGATACGCGTCCAAAGCCAGAAGCTGAGACTCAAGAACCAGCTGAAGCCAAAGAAGCAGCAGCCGCTGAATAATTGAACCTAAGTTCACAGGAGATATAAGATGGCTCGTTTTTTCCGTCGTCGTAAGTTTTGCCGTTTCACCGCTGAAGGTGTAACTGAGATTGATTACAAAGATCTGGAAACGTTGAAAGGATACGTTACAGAGACTGGTAAGATTGTTCCTAGCCGTATCACTGGCACTAAAGCGCGCTACCAGCGCCAGCTAGCTACAGCTATTAAGCGTGCACGTTTTGTTGCACTGCTACCTTACACTGATAACCATCAGTAAGTAGGTCATCGTTGTGCTCGCCCTTGCAGAATATGTTTTAAAGGGTCGTAGGCAGGCGATGTTGGTAGCCGTTATGGCTGCCGCGCTACCTCTGTTGTACTGGTTCAGTGCAGCGGCAGTGTCACTGGTCACCTTGCGTAAGGGGGAGGCTAGTGGAGCACAAATTGCAGTGTGGGCATTACTGCCAACTGTATTTTGGGCTCAGCGAGGAGATGTAACGCCGATGATTGTAATCGCGGCAAGTTACCTGCTCGCAGTAATCCTGCGCAGAAGTGTTTCCTGGCAGCGGGTGCTGCAGTTTGCGATAGTGCTTACCGTACTGTCGGGGCTGGGGCAGCAGTTGTTTAACGCCGACATGATACATGTGGTAGTACAGGAGACGCAGAAACTGATGTCGCAGACATCATCCGAGGCTGGCAGTTATTTTGCCGAGCGCTCGCAGTGGTTGTTTCAGGCAACCCTTGGCGTCTTTGACGCGCTGCATTTAGTGATGATGCTCTCGAGTTTGTTTCTGGCTCGCTGGTGGCAAGCCCGGCTGTTTAACCCTGGAGGGTTACAGCAGGAATTTCACCAGTTGCGGTTTTCGCCCCAGTTCACCACGCTGTTGATTGCAGCGGCGGTGGTCGCTCAGATGAGTGGTGGGGAGCTAGTCAGGTGGTTGCCAGTTATTGTGCTGCCACTGTTGATTGCAGGATTGGCACTGGCTCACGGCAGTGTGGCAAAAAAAGGTTTAGGTAGGTCTTGGCTTGTGGTGCTTTATCTCGCCGCAGTATTGCTCGGACCTTATGTGATTACGATGTTGGTCGTATTGGCGACGATAGATACCTTTGTAGATATCAGACGCCGTATACCAGCCAGTCATTAAGTACTGCAGTTAAAGCTGTAGAACAAAAGAGGTTAACGAGATGGAAGTTATTCTACTCGAGAAAGTTGGTAAGCTTGGCGCCCTAGGCGACAAAGTGAAGGTTAAGGCCGGTTTTGGTCGTAACTTTTTGGTTCCTCAAGGTAAGGCGGTTGCCGCTACTACAGCAAACACTGCTAAGTTTGAAGAGCGTCGTGCAGAGCTTGAGAAAGCTGCTGCTGATAAGCTAGCTGCTGCGCAGACGCGCGCTGCTGGTCTTGAAGAGTTTGTCCTGCAAATTAGCTCTAAAGCGGGCGAAGAAGGCAAGCTGTTCGGTTCTATCGGTACACGTGATATCGCTGATGCACTGACTGCAGCAGGTCAAGCTGTCGACAAGAGCGAAGTTCGCCTTCCTGAAGGTGCTCTACGCCACGTTGGTGACTTCCCTGTGACACTGCACCTGCACAGTGAAGTAAACGTTGAAGTAACTGTTACGGTTACTGGCGAAGCTTAATTCTTTAAGCGTATAAAAAAGCACTGCTGGGCAACCTGCGGTGCTTTTTTTTGCCTAAAATTCCCTGCAGCCTTGAATTTTATGGATCTGCTCCAATATCGGAATGATAGGTTTGGAAACTTGAGTTGTACTTGAGGGGATCAGTAGCCGCTAATACTGGATTGCTTGGCTTGCTGACACGGTGCATATAATCGCTGTAAATTGGGAGTAAGAGTATGTCGACGCAAGAGAATGGTTACACCCCGGATAAAGTCTGGCAGTGGAAGAGCGACAACGGCGGCCAATTCGCCAACATCAACCGACCGATAGCCGGTGCCACACACGAAAAAGAGCTACCTGTTGGTGAGCACCCGTTACAGCTGTACTCTTTGGCGACGCCAAATGGGGTTAAGGTCACTGTGATGCTCGAAGAATTGCTTGAGCTAGGTCATACAGGGGCTGAGTACGATGCCTTTCTTATTAAGATCACAGAGGGTGAGCAATTTGGCAGTGGGTTTGTCGATATTAACCCCAATTCGAAAATTCCGGCCTTGCTCGATCGTAGCACGGCGCAGCCAACGCCCATTTTTGAGTCCGGCGCGATTTTGTTTTATCTGGCTGAGAAGTTTAATGCGCTGCTCCCAAGTGAGGGGGCGAAGCGCGCAGAATGTATGTCTTGGTTGTTTTGGCAAATGGGCAGTGCGCCAATATTAGGGGGTGGTTTTGGTCACTTTTACGCGTATGCCCCAGAAAGCTTTGAATACCCCATTAACCGTTATGCCATGGAAGTAAAGCGG
>JBMZCU010000404.1:0-2978 GCA_049613705.1 Pseudomonadales bacterium
GCGGCCGCCAGTACTATTACGACACCGTTACCTTCTAACCCTCAGCAGACGGGTCAGCCAGTCATTGTTGCGCCACTTCCTCAACAGGGGCAGGCAGTTACTCCTGTAGCTAGTGCTGCAGATCTTGCGCCTGAAGCCGAAAAATCTGTGCCAGCGCCTCAGGTAAGTGCCCCGGTTACATCCCAGGTTTCAGGGCAGCAGCAAACGGCTGTAGCCAAGCCTGATAGACCTATTGAACCTGTTTTACCGACTACCCCGATCAAGGATTCCGGTGAAGCTTCGACAGTTTCAGTGCAGCCAGAGGTGCAAGGCGCAAAGTCAGCCATCAGTGCTGCACAAACGAATCAAGTGCTTCAGCAGCAAGCGCAGCAAAATACACAACAACCTATACAGTCCACCCCTAATGTCACTCCATCAGTATCAGCAACTGAACAGGTGGTTGCAAGTGAGGTGGCGCAGGGTGTAGATAATTCAATTGTTAAACAAGTGCCTAAAGTTACTGCAGAAGCAGCCTCAGTGCAGGGTGTTGAATCAGCCAGTGTGGCGCCTGAAGAGAGTGTAGCGAAGACAGAGCTTGCATCAGCTGCGAAAGAGCCTGCGGCGCTGGCAGTATCTAAGGCCAGTGTTGATCCTGCACCAGTAACAGCGGCAGCGGTTGTGCAAACTAACCGTCAACAGGAAGCGACTCCAGAGGTAAGGGTTGCTAAGCAGGATGCGCCACAGCCTGTTAAACCTGCAGGTGTAGGTGAGACAACGCTTTCGATAAATGCGGCTCCAGCCTCGGTCGCACCACAAGCAGTCTCTACAAATTTGCAGGGGCAGCAAAGTGATGCGTTGAATATGAACCTGCAGCAAATGCGAGCTGGGATTGATATCAGTGCACAAGCTGCAGCGCAAGAGGGTGAGGCCAGAGAGACTGATGTGGCTAAAACAGCTAAAACATCGGCCGCCGAAACTGTGCAGCACTTGAATAGCATGCAAAATAGTTTGCGTACAACGAGCCCTGTCCAGTTGCAGTTGCCTATGGGGGTGCCACCGGGGTCGCAAAATTGGGGGCGTGCCGTTGCCGATAAAGTCATGATTGCAGCTTCACAAAATCTGCGCGTGGCGAATATTCATTTAGACCCACCTGAGCTTGGGGCATTGCAAGTTAGGCTGCAAGTCAATGGCGACCAGCAGGTCAATATTTCTTTCACTTCACCGGCAGGTAGTGTGAGGGATGCATTAGAACAGCAGATGCCAAGGCTTCGAGAAATGCTCGAAGAACAGGGGATTAATCTGGGTCAATCGGATGTCAGTGACCAGCAGAACTCCAATGGTGATGGCGAACAGGGTGATGGCTCTGGGGGGTATGCAGGCAATGCAGAGGGCGAACCAGAGCAGGCGGCTATGGTGCAGCGTAATTTATCTCTAGTCGATTACTATGCTTAAGCTTAGAGCCGAGTGCGTATTGATAAGTATGCCGCGCGCGCTCACTGATTTTTTTGGTTCTGTACGTTAAGTGGGTTGTCCGTTGCGGCTTTTTTGTGCATAAAGTGTGCAGCTTTTAGCGGCACTGTGTGCTTTTTTAAGCTGGCTTTGGCAAGGCAGAACACACAGGGCAGATTATTTCAGCCTTGTGTGGTTGTTCGCTAGAACTTTGGCCCTGTTATGCGCTATATTTACCTTTATTATGATGGGATTGCGTTATTTTGGCGCCAGTGATTTGTAAATCGAGGTGTCGATGTGTGACGACCTTGGACGCGCTGCGCAATCTACCAAGCTTGTTCGTGAAATAGGGAATATAAATGGCAGACGATAAGAACGCTGAAGAGTCCGCGGAAGGGGCCCCAAAGAAATCCAAAAAAATGCTGATCATCATTATCGCCGCTGTTGTTGTATTGCTCGGCGGTGGCGCAGGGGCATACTTTTTTCTTTTTGCCGGTAGCAGTGAGCCAGAGGTTGTCGAAGAAGTTCGCCTTCCCGCTGTCTACACAAAGATTCGCACTAAATCCGGGCGGCCGATGTTTGTCGCGCAAATTCAGTCTGATGACGGCAAAGCGCACTATCTACAAGCCTTTGTAGAAGCTAAAAGCCGTGATCCTAAGGTCGACCCTGCACTGAACAAACATATGCCTTTGATTGTATCGCGCTTGAACACTCTCTTTTCGGTTCAACAGTTTGAAAAGCTCAGCACCATTGAAGGGAAGCAGCAGCTGCGCAGTGATGCCACTAAGTTGCTGCAGGATGTGATGCAGCAGCAGATTCAAATGCCAGGTGTCGAAGAAGTATTGTTTACCAACTTTGTAATGCAGTGATGACACCGCGTTATGCGATTTTTTAGGATAGGACTGGGGCCAGGCGTTTAATGTCAGTTAAAGATTTATTATCTCAAGATGAGATAGACGCGCTACTGCACGGGGTGGATGACAGCGCCCCCGCCGACTCTGGTGGCGAGCCCGAACTCGAGGTAGAAGACGCCGATGGTGTCCGCAAGTATGATTTAGCGAGTAACGAGCACGTCGTGCGCGGTCGTATGCCGACGCTTGAGTTGGTGAATGAGCGTTTTGCCCGCAACGCACGTACGAGTATCTACAATTTATTGCGCAGCTCTGCTGACGTGGCTGTTGAAGATATTCAAATGCTCAAATACGGCGATTACGTTCACACTTTATACGTGCCCAGTAGCATGTGTGTTATGCGCGTCGCGCCACTTAAGGGGTCGGGATTGTTTATTCTCGATGCTAAGCTCGTGTATAAGCTGGTGGATAATTTTTACGGTGGCGATGGTCGCCACGCAAAAATTGAAGGCCGCGACTTTACTCCCACCGAAAACCGCTTGGTTTTCAAACTGCTTGAATTTTTCTTCCGCGATCTTAAGGATGCCTGGGCCACTGTGCTCGATTTGGACTTCAAGCGCATCGGTCACGAAGTAAACCCCGGTATGGCCAATATGATCAGCGCGAATGACGTGGTTGTGGTCAATACCTTTCAAGTCG
>JBMZCU010000405.1:0-2977 GCA_049613705.1 Pseudomonadales bacterium
TGACGAAGCCAAAAAGCAGATTCGTCTTTTAGCGGGAAGTGGTAAAATAAAAAATTTAACTTTCAGTGCTTATGAAAGAGGTTTGATTCATGTAGCTTTCAATTTTCTGACTTAGGCTAAGTAACCAGATACATCTCGCCCGGCATACTGCCTTGACTTTTCTAAGGTCATTAAGACAGGGCCAGAGTATCCCTTGATAAAAACCTATCTCTACACAGCCAAGTGCTCGCTGTGCAGCGTGCGCAGTAAGTTGTTGACCTTGTCAAAAGTCTCCTGGTACTCAGCTGCGGGCTTGGAGTCGGCGACTATTCCACCGCCGGCCCAGCAATAGATACGGTCTTTTTCGACGAGTAGGGTGCGGATAGTGATGCTGGTATCCATATTGCCGCAAAAGCTGAAGTAGCCGATGCTGCCGCAGTAGATGCTGCGGCGGTGGGTCTCTAGCTCATCGATGATTTGCATCGAACGGATTTTCGGCGCACCTGTGATTGAGCCACCGGGAAAAGCGTGCTGCAGCAATCCCAATGCGCTGTGATCGGGTGATAACTGGCCTGTGATGGTGCTGACCAAGTGATGTACATTGCGATAGCTCTCGATGGCGAAGATCGAGGGGACTTTGACACTGTGTGGTTCGCAGCTTTTGCTGATGTCATTGCGCAGCAAGTCGACAATCATTAAATTCTCGGCGCGATCTTTGGGAGAGTTAGCCAGAAAGGCGCGATTTGCCTCGTCCTGATCGGGTGTTTCACCGCGTGGTTGCGTGCCTTTAATCGGCTGAGTCATGACAGCGCCGTCTCTGTCTACCGCGAGGAAGCGCTCCGGGGAGAGGGAGAGAATGGCGCCTTCAGCGGTGTCGATAAAGGCGGAAAAGTGGGTCGGTGCCGCCAGGCGCAAACTTTGGTAAGCGTGCCACGGATCGCCCTCACAGTCGGCGCTAAAGCGCTGGGCAAAGTTCACCTGATAGCAGTCGCCCGCTAAGATGTACTCTTGAATACGCGCCAGTGCATCCATGTAAGTGTCTTCTGAGATTTCGCTTGCAAGCTCTTCTTTTAATAAGAATTTTTTGTTCGAAATTGCGCTCGGTGTTGTGATTGTTTGCAGCAGTTCATCAAACTGTTGTGCACTTACGAGAGCACTGGCGATAAGCTCGGCGCTGGCAGTTTGATGATCTATGATCACCGCCCAGCCGTAGAGGCCTAGGTGCATTTGCGGCAGGGTTAAGTCGTGCTTGGCAATACTAGGCATCTGCTCTAACGTGCGCCCAAGATCATAGCTGAAGTAGCCCATTAAACCGCCGCAGAAAGGCAGTTCGCCTGTGTTTTCGCTTGACTGATAACCCTGTTCAATCCCCCAGGCCTGCAGTTTTTCGAGCGCACTAAAGGCCGTGTGCTCGCCCAATTCAAACGGCAGGTTGCGAGCGTTGAGTACACCGTCACTGCAGCTGAGAGTGGCGAGGGGGGCGGCACTGATAATGTCGTAGCGCCCGCGCTCACACGCCGGGCGTCCGCTGTCGAGCAAAATCGCCTCACCTAAGTGGCGAATGCGTTGGAAGTATTCAGTGGCGCCGATATCGGCCTCGAGGGGTGCTCGCTTTAACAAGGTAGTTTCTCTACTGCAAATGGGCGCATTCTACCTTTGATCAATCAGCGGCGCGAGTCCCGCGGCGCAATTTATTGTTCTGCACAAGACAGGACGCGGCGGTTATTTGGCCGTCTCCACTGTCTTGTTGCTGCGTTGTAAGAGTTTGCGTAAATCCTCGAGTATCAGATAGTTGATAGGTATCAGCAACAGGGTGATCAAAGTGGCAAAAATAATCCCAAAGCCCAGTGATACGGCCATTGGGATTAAAAATTGCGCTTGGGTCGACTGTTCAAATAGCAGCGGCATTAGACCGGCAAACGTGGTGATGGAAGTCAGCATCACAGGGCGGAAGCGCACGCCACCGGCTTTGAGGACGGCCTCGCGAAGCGATTCCCCGCGCGCGCGCTGTTGATTGACAAAAGACACCAAGACGAGGGAGTCGTTGACCACGACGCCGATCAGTGCGAGTAAGCCGAGTAAGCTCATCATGGTCAAATCCATGCCCATCAAAGCGTGCCCGCCAATGGCGCCGATTGCACCGTAGGGAATAACGGACATTACAATCAGTGGCTGCGCATAGGACTTAAAGGGAATGGCCAACAGTGCGTAGATCGCAAAAAAGACGAACACTAGTCCCCATTGCAGGGAGCCGAAAGACTCACGCTGTTCTTTGGCTTCACCTTCTAGCGAGAAATCGAGTTCGGCGTAGCGCACTTCTAGCTCGTCTAGGTAAGTTGCAAGATCGCGATTGAGCACCGTCGCATTGACCTGCTTTTTGTCGATATCGGCACCGACATTGGCAATACGT
The DNA here is from genome assembly GCA_049613705.1 of Pseudomonadales bacterium. Taxonomy (GTDB): domain Bacteria; phylum Pseudomonadota; class Gammaproteobacteria; order Pseudomonadales; family Balneatricaceae; genus Rs1. Next base: position 2,390 of record JBMZCU010000405.1, read on the forward strand.
TCAAAATCGATGCGGTAGACAGCAGAGGGGCTTTCCAATACAGAGAGCTCGACCACAGTGCCCAGCGCGACTTTGCGCTTATCGGCGGTGTTGATTTCGATCTGCAGCAGTTCAGAGAAGGCGTTGCGCTCCTCCAGCGGCAGGCGCAAGCTGACCACAACGTCATCGCGTGCCCGCTGAAAGCGCTGTACTTCGATGCCAACGATGGCTTGGCGCACTTGGCGAATAATCTCCGAGCGGCTCAGCCCCAGCAGCGATGCCTGTGGTTTGAGCTCAATTTGAATTTCCTCTTTGCCATCGGAGAGGTTGTCAGTGATATCAAAAGTGCCCGGGTAGTTGCCCAGCCACTGGCGAATTTCACCGGCGGCGCGTTGCATCTGCGCCAGGTTGTTTCCACTAATTTGCACGTCGACCGTGTTACTGGCGCCGCGGCCGATCTCTGCGCGGTAACTCACCGATTGCGCGCCGGGCACGTCCCCAATTTTTTGGCGCCACTTGCGCACTAGCTCGTTCATGCTGACGTTGTCGTTGCGCTTATCGGGGGAGAGTGTCTCAAATCGGATGCGCCCAGTGTGGCTCGCACCGCCT
>JBMZCU010000406.1:0-2962 GCA_049613705.1 Pseudomonadales bacterium
CTGCGGGTTCTCAAGCAAGGCAAGAGCAACTTGCCCATTCAGATCAAGACAATGCCATTATTATTTGTGATTCGATGAAGCCTTATGATGATGCTTGGTTTGAAAATTTAGCGCATTTTGTCTGTGATGGTTTGGCGGCGTGCGGCTACATATACTGCCCGGGGAATATTATGGCGACGAACTCTCAGTGGCGTCAGCCGCAGCGGGTGTGGCGGCGCTATTTTACCGATTGGGTACAGCGGCCCACGCCACAGGCGCTCCTCAATAGCAGCGTCTTCTTTGATCTATCGACGGTCTACGGTGATGAGACATTACTGCAAGATATACGCTGCGAGTTACTTGAGATGACTAAAGCCAATACGCTGTTGGAATCTCATTTGAGCCGTAATGCGCTTCAAATGCGCCCGCCGCTGGGGTTCTTTAGAGATTTTGTGCTGGTCTCGCAAGGTGAGCACAAAGACAGCTTAGACCTCAAGCACTCGGGGATTGCGCCCATTGTAGAGTTGGCGCGCATCTATGCACTGGCGCTTGGTATTGATGCGGTCAACACTGTGGCGAGGCTAGAAGCGGCGGCGGCCAGTTCAATGCTGACTCGTGCTTCAGCGGATAGTTTGATCGATGCATTTGAGTTCCTCTGCAATCTGCGTCTACAGCACCAGAGTCGCCAGATGGCGCAAGGTGAGGCGCCTAACAACTTTTTACTGCCCAAACAGATCTCCAAGCTTGAGCGAGAGCATCTTAAAGACGCTTTCAAAGTTATTAAAACCTTGCAAGATGTTCGCAACAAGGGGCTTTGAGTGATACTTGAGCGCTGGTTTGGCCTAGAGGCAAAGCGCAAGCGGCTATTGAAACGAGTGCCACCGGGCGCGCTGCGCGACTATTTGAGTGTTCCTTTTCCCTCGCCTAAGCAGGGATTACACGAAACGCGCCTGCTGTGTTTAGACTTTGAGACGACAGGGTTGCATCCGCAATTCGATAAGATTTTAAGCGTGGGTTACTGTCCGATGCAGCGCGGCCAAATATCACTGCGCGGGCGCTATCACCGTATTGTGAAAATAGAGGGGGCGCTGAAAGATGCCAACGTGGCGGTGCACAAAATAACAGAGCAAGATAAGGCGCGCGGTGCGGCGTTGGCGGAGGTCGTTGAGTCATTGCTAGCTGCACTTTGTGGGCGTGTGATGCTGGTGCACTACGCACAGATTGAGCGCAGTTTTTTGCAGCGTGCCTGCAGCGAACTCTACGGTGTTACACCGGTCTTTCCAATGATAGATACCATAGTGTTGGCCAAGCGTAGACTCGATAAATCCCTCGTCGCTTACGACCCCTCTCAGCTGCGTCTACCGGCGTTGCGCGCTGAGCACAAGTTGGCACCACACTTTGAACACAACGCACTGAACGATGCGGTTGCAACTGGGGAGTTACTGCTGGCAGAGCTCTCGGCGCAGCAAATAGAGCCCGAGGTTAGGTTGGAACAGCTGTTATTGCGCTGAGCTGTCACGCTGCCATAGCGCATAGCGCACTTGCCCTGCTGTTTTCTCGCGATGTAGTTTCCACGGTAGATGTACCTGTAGTGTGCGCTCACACTCTGTATAGATATACCCACCTTCCTTGAGTAATCCTAGTGCTTCAATGCGCTCGCACATAGGCGCTAGCAAATTTTTGTTGAACGGCGGATCTAAGAAAATAACATCGAAGGCCGCGGCTTGTGGGCGCTGTTGCTCTAGCCATTGTTGAGCATCGGCCTGCACAATGTTGGCGCGCTGGCAATCGAGCTTTTTGCAATTATCGCGCAAATGTTGACACGGGGCGCTCGCCAGGTCGATAAAGGTGCAGTGCTCGGCACCGCGTGAGAGCGCTTCTAGCCCCAGCGCTCCGCTACCTGCGAAGATATCCAAGCAATGGGCGCCCGCTATGCTGTGCTGTAGCCAATTGAAAAGTGTTTCGCGCACTCTGTCCGGAGTCGGGCGCAAGCCCTCAACCGCCGCAAAGTCGAGTTTACGGCTGCGCCATTGGCCGCCGATGATACGCAGTTGTGAGGTGTTAATTGCAGGTTTGGGCTTTCGCGAAGGCATAAAAGGCTAATCCGGTTGCATGCTGATAATGATGGCGTTATTGCGCGCCAGACTCTGAGATATTTGGGCGCTCAGTGCGCTGGGCTCTATTGTCTCCACCAGTTCGCTGTACTCGTCAAGAGAGAGCATGGCTAAGTTATAAAAGTGCTTTTTACTGTAGAGACTGTGGCGTCTAGCATCGTCCTCAAGCAGCTTCTCGTATTCTTCGATCAGCCGTTGGGCAATGGTTTCCAATTCGACGTCGCTGACGGGTGCCGTTAAGTGGGTGAGCAAGGTATCGAGCTCAGCGTTTGAAAGCTCACGCGCTCTGAAGAGGTGTAGCGCTTGATAACCGAAGTTGTAGAGCGGTTGCCGTACAAGGCGATAGGCCACGTCACTGTGCTGCCCGAGAAGCGAAAGACGCTGGCGCAAGGTGAAATAGCTCATGAGATCGAGGATGTTCTGGCGGTTCGAATTTTGACTTAGCTCACTGGCAAGCAAGGTGTTGTAGCCTTTGTCTTGGCGTCTTATGTGTTGTGACGCCGCACGCCAGCTATTGGGCGTGGGTAAGGCTTTAGGCGCGCTGGTGTAGAGTGTACTCAGCGTTTGCTGTAGTGAGCGGACAATAGGTTGCTCGATGTCAACATCGGCAATCATCAGTGCGCGCGGGGTTTGCTGTAGTGCCCAGCGCAGACCTGGCCGGCTGTTGTAGAGACCGGCAATGTGCTGGGACAGTGCGTTAAATACGAGGCCGCTATTGGTCTTGTCGGCTAAGTAGTGTTTGGCGCTTGTGAGCTTGTGCTGCTCAGCGTCGGGGCGCTCTCGCAGGGCATTCTCGACGTCTTGCAGTGCGCTTTTTAGGTCAGGTTCCACATCTTCAGGCCAGTAGAGGCTGAGTTCTAACCTGTCAG
>JBMZCU010000407.1:0-2951 GCA_049613705.1 Pseudomonadales bacterium
GCCCGAGGGTATTTTAGTCGCAGCACAGGGCTGCGAGAGTGTGTTGCTCATTGCCAGAGGGCGAGCTAAGGCGTGGCGCGGTGAGTGCGTTGCGCTGGACAATGACCTCAACTCTAAGATATAACATTCTGAAATACTGATCTTTTTTGTAAAATCCGTTTAGGTTTTGTTCATCGAGGAGGGAGTATGTTCCGCGCTTTGCTCGCACTTGCGTCACTGCTCTTGAGCAGCCTAAGTCTGTCTGATGACACCTTGCGATTGCGTTTATTAACCTGGCAAGGTTACGCACCGATAGAGCAGTTGCGCACGTTTGAACAAAAGATTGAACGCGAGTACGGGCGCAAGCTCACCTTCGATGTCAGCTATGTTTCCTCTTCAGATGACTACTTTGAGCAAATACGCCTCAATAATGTCGATATCATAGTACCCAGTGCAAATGTTGTGCTTGATTCACGCTACAAAATGATCGAGCGCGCATTAATCATTCCAATGGATCTGGAGCAGATACCTAATTTTCATGACGTGCGCGACGAGATCTTACAGCGCGTGGCCACGCAAGTGGGTGAGCAGCACTACTACATTCCATTCATATACGGCCCCTACGGCCTGGCTTATGACACGTTTTCAAGTGTAGAGCGCCCGCGCTCTTGGCTGTCCTTTTGGGATCCGCTTAATGCGCAGAAATACAGCATTAGCAAAGACTATTATGAAGCCAACATTTACATCACGGCGCTAGCTGCAGGGTTAAACTACCGCGAGGTCAGCAATGTAAATCGCCTGAATACTGCGCGGATCAAAAAGATGCTCAAGCAGTTAGTGCGCAATTCGCGCCACTTGTGGTCGGGGGTCGATACCTCACTGGATTTGCGAGGTAATCAACTGGCTACGTCCTGGGGGATTAATTTGAATGCCTCTAATGAGGACGACAAGCGCTGGGAGATCGTCTGCCCCAAAGAGGGGACGCCAGTGTGGATAGATGGCTACGCGCTGACCCGGGAACTGGCACACAAACCGCTGCACAAACGCATTGCAGAGCAGTTCATCAACTACTCGCTGAGCGAGCAGTACCAGCGCGATGTGGTTTATAAGCAGCTGGACAGCTTACCGGTCAATTTGCCCGTGTTCGAGCAACTGGCGCGCGCTGACAGCTTGCCTGCTCATGAGCGCTGCATCGACTTAAGCTTCACTTGGCCAGTACTGAGTTTTCGCCAGCGTAACTTTATGCGTAGTTTGTGGTTCCAAGCCCTGCGTGATTAGGACTCAAGCTGCGTGTCTTTACGGGTGCGAAATACGTGCCCCTCGTAGGTACCGATAACCCGCATTTCACTGGAGAAGTAAGCCAATTCCTGAAGTGCGTACTGCATACGCTGCTCGTCAGGGTGGCCTTCGACATCGGCGTGAAAGCTTGAAACTGTCATCGTATCTGAGGCCATATAGCTTTCAAGCTTGACCATGTTGATACCATTGGTGGCGAACCCTCCCATGGCTTTAAACAGCGCAGAGGGAATATTGCGTACCGTAAACATAATGGTGGTTATATAGGTTGTCTGCGGCTTGAAGTCAGGCGTTTGCTGCTCTTTAGAGAGAATAATAAAGCGCGTGGTATTGCCGTTTACATCCTGAAAATTTTGTTTGAGGATGTTCAATCCATACAGCTCAGCGGCAAGTTCAGAGGCGATCGCAGCATGATCGCGCTGTTGAGTGAGGGCCAGCTCTTCTGCAGAGCCTGCGGTATCCAGATGCGCTATTTGTTCGAGCCCCAAGTCAGTGATCGACTGATTACACTGCGCCAGTGCTTGAGGGTGCGATGAGATAGTCTTCAAGTCAGCCAGCGTCGTACCAGGCAGTGCCAGCAGGCAGTGATTAACCGGCTCAAAGTGCTCGCGGATGATGTGCAATTGCGTTTTTGGCATCAGGCGATAGATCTCTTCAACACGCCCCGCGGTGGAGTTTTCAAGCGGAATCATGGCCAGCTTTGCCTCGCCGCGCTCTACCATAAACATCGCCTCTGCAAAGCTTGAGCACGGGTGGGCTTGCATGTCTGGGAAGGCCTTCTTACAGGATAGATGGGAGTAGGCGCCCGCGTAACCTTGGTAGGCGATTGTGTTTGTGCTCATGTGCTGATTTATCTCTCGAACAAACTGTGTGGAGCGCAGACAATAGCGCATGGTGCAGTTCGAGAGTAGTGTTTTTTAGTGACTGTGCAAAATCTTTCCTCCAAGTGTTAGTTATTGGAGGAAAGTACTTTTTATTACAAGCTTTTACGCCGTGTTTTGTAGATGAAGTAGAGCGGTGTCAGCAGCGCGGCAATCACGTAGGCGTGGTTGAGCATTGTCAGTACATCACTGTGCCAGTAGACAGCGGCTAAGAGCCCAAAGAAGATGATTAGCGCACTCTGGGAGTAATAGCTTTTCATCAAAATGTAGGGGGCCTTGGGGTAGTGTAGCGCAAGGTCGTAAAAGCGTTTGTTAAAGGCTAGGCGAAACAGCGCAGTGAGGAAGGCGATCGCACAGAGGTAGAGGAACTGGCTGACGAGGCTGAGATCTTCATCTAAACGAGCACGCAACAGCCAAGAGGCGAGATAGCCGACCACAGAGATGACGTAAATTGATTGCTCGGGCAGGGCGTCAATTTTCTTCTTTAAGACAAAAAACAGCAGTGACAGTGTCACAGTAATCGCAATGATCATGAAGCCTAGCTGCATAAAGCTCTGCTTGAGGATCAAGAACAGTGAGAGCAGCCAGAAATAGCTTTCCAAGAAGAGAAAGAAACCGTCAAGGGCAAAAATTTCCCGCGAGCGGTAGTTGTCTTTAAAGCGTACCACTTGCTTGAGTGGCACCGCAGCCCACTGGCGAAAAGGCCAGTCGAGCTCACCTTTGAGGCGAACGACAAAGGCAAAACTAATCAGAGATACCACGGCACTGAGCAACAGCAAAATCAGCATTTGTGAC
>JBMZCU010000408.1:0-2936 GCA_049613705.1 Pseudomonadales bacterium
TTAACCTGCCATCACCGTCCAAGTTCTGCTGAAAGGGCCAGTTTTGCGCCCCCGGCACATGCCCTGCAACCGGATCAATTGGCTCCTGCTCTCCTTGAAAGCGCGCCGCAGCGCGGGCGTCTACCAGTTGGTAACGCTCGCTCAAGATATCTTCGGTACTCAGCGCGACAAAGGCGGAAGGCGCTGCGCTAAACGATGCCACTGTAACCTCTGCTGTAGAGCCTGGTACAAGTTCAAAACCGTCGCCCTGCCAAGCTTGAATGCCGCCGTCTAACACCGCGCAAGCGCGGTGGCCCAGCCACTGCAACAGCCACCAGGCGCGCGCTGCCATAGCACCTGAGCAATCGTCATAGACCACGACCTGTACCGAGCTATCGATACCCAGTGCAGAAAATAGCGCCAGCGCAGACTCGCGGCTCGGCAGCGGATGACGCCCACTGTCCGGGCGAACTTCACTGGAGAGCTGGCGATTCAAATCTACGTACTGCGCCTTGGGCAGTGCACCTTGCAAGAAGAGTGTTCGCCCCTGCTCGACGTCCATCAAATTGAAACGACAGTCGAGTATCACCACCTTTGCGCCGCTGTCACACAGTTGCGCGACTTCCCAGCTGTCAATGATTGTCTGGTACAAAGCGCTCTCCTTTAGCTGTGAGGTCTTTTTATAAGTGCTTTACAAATACTGCGCCAACTCTTCGCGCAGTACTTCTAGCTCGTTCTCCGCTTTGGTTTTAGCAGACTTTTTCAAGCTTTCCAATGCCGTCTCTCTCTGCGCGAGTAGCGCCTGGGCTGCCGCTGCCGAATCCTCGGCGTCAGTCACTTGTTGCAACACAGCTTTAAGCTGCATCAAAATACCGCGACGGCGCCCCTCAGCGGCACGCGCCAGATCCTCGGCAGACTTCTCTTTTTTGACTTTCTCCGCCTTGGCGCCAGGCCCGGTGTAAGTCAGCGGGCGAATGCCCGAGGCAATGCGCACTTGCTCCATCAGTGGCACCGCTTTTTCACGCGCTTTAGCAGCGCCTTTAAGCAAGACCTCTTCAACAGCGCCCAAATCGGCCATCAGACGGTTGTACTCTGCACGCGGCGCACTGAGCTTGGCATCTAGGTATTCAAACAGCTCTTTTTTAGCGTCGCCCCAGCCAATGCCCTCTTCAAACTTAGCGCGCATCGCCTGCGCCTCTTGCGCCGTAGCAAAGCAATTGTAGAGCTGGAACACTGTGCTGTTATCAGCATCTTTAGGCTCACCCGGCTGCTTGGAGTCAGTATCTATCTGCTTGATCAGCTTATTCAGTTGATCGCTAGAGCAGAACAGCGGGATAGTGTTGTCGTAACTCTTGGACATCTTGCGCCCATCTAGCCCTGGAATCAGCTGGGTCTCTTCATCGATCTGCGCATCGGGCAAGTTGAAGAGGTTGGCGTAAGTGTTGTTGAAGCGCCCGGCAACGTCGCGCGTCATCTCTATATGCTGAATCTGGTCTTTACCCACAGGAACGATATCGGCGTTGAACATCAAGATGTCCGCCGCCATCAGAATCGGGTAGCTAAACAGTCCCATGGTGATGCCATCATCCAGATCACTTTTACCTGCATCACGGTTAATATCGACAGCGCCCTTGTAAGCGTGGGCGCGGTTCATCAACCCCTTAGAGGTTAGGCACGTCAAGATCCAGGTTAGCTCGGTGATCTCAGGAATATCCGTTTGACGGTAGAAAGTAGCTTGATCGGTATCCAGCCCAAGCGCCAGCCAAGTTGCGGCGATTTCACGCGATGACTGAGCGACACGGTCTGGGTCGCCGCACTTGATCAGCGCGTGAAAGTCCGCGAGGAAAAAGTAGCTGTCATAGAGCCCCTTTTCGCTGGCTTCAATACAGGGCTTGATCGCCCCCAAATAGTTGCCGATGTGCGGCGTGCCCGTTGTTGTTATACCTGTTAAAACCGTTTTTCTAGACATCTCTCTTCCTCAATGCAGCACCGCTGCACGTGTGTTCTATCAGCGTCAGAGCGCTCCAAAATTATGCGCTATCATACACTATCAAGCACTTACAACGCCAAACCCAGAGCCGCTAAATCCCTCTACAATCGATTGTTTATCTCAATCAAAGTTATAAATAACTTTCTCTTTTAACCGCTGCGGACACATGTTACAAAGGGCGCAAATACAGCTTTAACAGGATTTATCCATGCGCATCGTGATCTCCCCGGCGAAAACTCTCGACTTTGAAACCGCACCGGCTACCGAGCAGTTCTCACAGCCCCAATATTTGGAACAGTCACAGTTATTGATCGATGTGCTGGCGGCCTACTCTGTTCAGGACATCGCCACACTGATGAAGTTGAGCGATAAATTGGCGAGTTTGAACTTAGCGCGCTACGGCTCTTGGGAGATGCCTTTTACTCAGGAAAACGCCAAGCAGGCAGTACTTGCTTTTAAAGGGGATGTCTATACAGGCCTAGATGCCGAGAGTTTGAGTGAGTCCGGCTTTGCTTTCGCTCAGCAGCACCTGCGGATTCTCTCGGGCCTCTACGGTCTGCTCAACCCACTGGATTTGATCCAGCCCTACCGCTTGGAAATGGGCACTAAACTGAAAAACCTGCGCGGTGACAACCTCTATCAGTTCTGGGGAACACAGATCACCGAGGCGATTAACGCCCAGTGCCCCGCTGGTGAAACGTTAGTTAACTTGGCCTCAAACGAGTACTTTAAAGCGGTCCAACCCAAGGCTCTCGAGGCGCGCTTGGTCACGCCGATTTTCAAAGACCGCAAGAACGGCCAGTACAAGATCATCAGCTTCTACGCGAAAAAGGCGCGCGGCATGATGGCTCGCTACATCATCGACAACCAAATTACCGATGTCGAGCAGATCAAAGACTTTGACACTGCCGGCTACTATTTCAGCGCCGAGCACTCCAAGGGAAATGACTGGGTCTTCCTGCGCGAA
>JBMZCU010000409.1:0-2935 GCA_049613705.1 Pseudomonadales bacterium
TGGCGGTACCTGAGGCAATCAAAATTGCATCTGCGGCGCGCATCGCCTCTCGTGACTGTTTCAGTACGACTTTAATTGGCAGTTCTGGGAAACGCTCACACAAAGTGAGAAGCTGAGACAAACGATGCTGATTGGCAGCGGGCAGGATAAACGTTAAGTTATTGTCATCGTTGTATAACAGCTGCGCGCACTCGAGAAAAGGCTGCGCTAAATATTTTATTTCGCTGCTGCGACTACCCGGCAATAAGGCCACGACACGAGCGTTCGCACCACAGCCGAAAGCACTACGGGGGTCTGGTTGCGTTTTCTCGTGTGCTATTTGTGCCGCCAGAGGGTGCCCAACAAATGCCAGCTTCTGGGAAGTCTCACTGTAGTGTTTTGCTTCGAAAGGAAACAGTGTGAGCAACAAGTCGACTGCTGCTTTAATCTTGAAAATACGCTTGCGTTTCCAAGCCCACACTGACGGGCTAACGTAGTGCACGGTTGGTATCCCTGCACGCTTCAAAGCAAGCTCGATATTAAGATTGAAATCAGGCGCATCGATACCGATAAAAACATCCGGTGGATCGGAAAGTAAATCCTGAATTAAATTGCGCCGCAATTTCAACAGTGAGCGCAGCCTGCCAAGCACTTCAACCAAGCCCATGACCGACAATTGCTCCATGGAGACTCTACTGTGAAAGCCTTCAGCAATCATCAAGTCACCACCGATACCGTAAAAATCAGCATCAGGGTACTTAGCCTTTAGAGCTTTGATCAATCCTGCACCTAAAATATCGCCGGATGCCTCTCCGGCGACAATCGCAACTTTAAGCGGGGACACTAGCGAATAATACCGCGGCTCGCACTGCGCAGTGAGTCGAGTAACGGCCCAACTTCAGGGGTGGCTTGCAACATCTCTTCAAGACGTTGTTGCGCCTGTACAGAGGTAAGCTTTTGACGATAGACAATCTTGTATGCGAGCTTCAACTGGCTGATTGTCGATGCATCATAACCTAGACGACGTAAACCCTCTGCATTGATCCCATGAGGCTCTGCGGGGTTGCCGTTGGTCATTACATAGGCAGGAATATCTTTAAGTACAACCGTACCTGCACCACACATTGCTGAAGTACCTACACGACAAAACTGATGCACAGCGGTGAAACCACCTAAAATCGCACGGTTGGCAATGTGTACATGACCTGCAGCTGCGCTGTTATTCGCCATAATAACATCATCGCCAACGACGCAATCGTGTGCAACATGGACGTTGACCATAAAGAGGTTGCGATTACCTATCTTTGTAATCCCATTATCTTGCACTGTGCCGCGATGGATAGTGCAACTCTCGCGGAAGATATTGTCATCGCCGATGTGGAGATAAGTCAGTTCACCTGCGTACTTCTTATCCTGGCAGTCTTCGCCAATTGAACAAAATTGATAGACTTCGTTTCGCTCACCAAGCTTAGTGTGACCTTTGATCACACAGTGCGAAGCAATACGCGAATCACGACCTATTTCAACATTCGCTTCTACAATGCTCCATGGGCCGACACTAACCCCCTCAGCGATCACAGCGTCAGGGTGCACAATGGCAGTGGGATGGATATTAGCCAGTGGAGAAATCAAAAATTATACCTTTCTATCAGCACAGAGGATGGTTGCTGAACTCACCATATCGCCATCGACACTGGCGCGCACATCAAACTTCCAAATACCGCGTTTTTCTGAAACGATTGTCGCCTCTAGATCAACTCTATCCCCTGGCACAACGGGGCGTTTAAAACGCAGCTTATCAGAGCCTACGAAATAGTAGATAGAGCCGTCTTGAGGCTTTTTATCCATGGTCTTGAAGCCCAAGATACCTGCAGCTTGCGCCATGGCCTCTACAATCAAGACACCGGGCATCACGGGATGATCCGGAAAGTGGCCGTTAAAGAATGGCTCATTAACGGTGACATTTTTGTACGCTTTAATCGATTCGCCAGGCACGAGCTCAACCACGCGGTCGACCAGCAAGAAAGGGTAGCGATGCGGTAAGTATTCGCGAATTTCGTTTACATCCATCATTTAGTTTTGCCTTTTGTAGATAACAAGCTAATTTCCTTTTGAATTGTCTTTAGTTGCTTCGCCATTGTATCGAGCTGGCGAAAACGCACCACATTGCGCTTCCAGCGCTGGTGCGGCTCAATACCCGTGCCTGATGAATAGGCACCGGGTTTATCAATAGAGTGGCTCACTAAGCTCATTGCCGTGACGTGAGTGCCCTCGCATATATTTAAATGCCCTGTGATACCACTCATACCGGCGATGGTGCAATTGGCACCAATTTTCGTACTCCCGGCAACTGCCGTGCAGCCTGCTATAGCCGTGTTCTCACCTAACTGCACGTTATGAGCGATTTGTACCTGGTTGTCCAGTTTTACCCCATCAGCAATAACTGTGTCTTCAAGGGCACCGCGATCTATGGTTGTGTTAGCGCCAATCTCCACGGCGTCACCTATGGTTACCGCTCCAAGTTGACAGATCTTCACCCACCCTTGTTTCGATCTTGCAAAACCGAAGCCATCTGCGCCTATGACCGCACCAGAGTGAATCAGACACTTGTACCCAATCGTTACATCTGGATAGAGTGTAACATTCGCCTCTAAGCGACTGTGCGCTTTGACAGTAGCACCTTTGCCAACGACTGTATTGGAGCCAATGTAACATCCTTCTTGAATGACCGCGTTCGCCTCTATCACAGCGCCTGCTTCGATCTGTACTGACGGGGAAACCTGAGCATAGCTCGAAATCACAGCGCTGGGATGGACAGACGGTACAACAGGCTCTCGCCAGTCAAAACACTGACTGATTTTGGCGAAGGCCAGATAAGGGTCATCAACAACCACGGCAATGCCTTTTACCGATTTAGCGTATTGCGATGTCACCAACACAGCCGTGGCAGAACACC
>JBMZCU010000410.1:0-2929 GCA_049613705.1 Pseudomonadales bacterium
CCTCCTCAAACCTGAAAAGGCGATCCAAGCTCAGCCGGTATCTCTTTCAAATTTGAAGGTATTACTGATCCACAGCTCCCAAGACGAGCGTCTTATGGATGATTTGGCACAGTGGGAGCTAGAGTGTGAGCTGGTCGCTGATGTGCAAGTGCTGGCAGCGCTGCAACCCCTTGAGAGTTGGGACTGCGTGCTGGCTGTCGTCGAAGATGAACTAGGATTGGCGCAGCAGCTAACGGCGCTGGCACAGCTGCGGTTTGCCAGTGATAGATTGATTTTGCTCAACCGCCTCAGTCCACTGCCGGCGCAACTGGCGGTGGATAAAATACAGTGGTCGATTGTCGATTACGTCAACGCGCAGCGCGGTGCACAGAGTTTATTGCACCAACTCAAGCGCAAGATTCACGCATCGGCGCGGCAGATCGTGGGGGAGGCAGATTACAGTGCTGTGCGGGTACTCTTGGTCGAGGATAGCCCGGTCAATCTACAAGTGACGCAAGGTCTGTTGAGGCGTTTAGGGTGTCGAGTGCACACCGCCTGTAATGGCGTCGAAGCCTTACAGCAGTGGGAGCGTAAACACTGGGACTTGATCTTAATGGACATTGAAATGCCCGTGATGGATGGAGTCCTGGCAACACAGAATATCCGGCGGCGCGAGCGCGAGCGCGGTACGTCGCGTACGCCGATCATCGCGCTGACGGCACACGTAATGGCCGGGGACAGGGAGCTCTACCTGACCAATGATATGGATGATTTTCTCGCTAAACCTTTTTCCCGCGATGACTTGGAAAGGGTGATCGTCCGCTGGTCAACTCAAGTGAGCAGCGCGGTGAAAATATCGGATCGAGACATCGATACGACAGTGCTAGATTCGCTTAATGGGCTCAAAGACAGTAACGGTGAGCCGCTGCTGGCGCCGTTGATTGACAGTTACCTGCACTTGAGTACTTCTATTATTGAAGAGATGCAGCTGGCGCGCCAGAGCGAAGACGTTATCCAAATTCGCCAGCTCGCTAAGGCACTCAAAACCAGTGCTAATCACCTGGGGTTGCAGCAAGTGCACTGGCTCAGCCGCAAGCTGGAATCCTCTTCCAGTGGACGCCACGGCAGCCAGCTAGAAACAGACATCGTGCAACTTAACCGGGCCAATCGCCAAGCGTGTAAAGCCTTGGTCAGCTGGCGCGGGCGCTAGCTAAGGATCTGCAGCGGTTAAAATCGCCAATCCTCAAAAAATTCATGTGATTATGAATAAGCTGCGAGCGTGTACTCGCGCTTTTCCTTTATAATGGCTGAAAATTTTTTGCTGTAGGGCCCGCCGTGAACGCTAAAACTAAAGATTTATCTCATGTAGTCAATAAAACTGCTGAACTCAAAGCGCTTCTTGAACAGCGCATCCTCGTACTCGACGGTGCGATGGGTACCATGATTCAGCAGCATAAACTCGAAGAGCAGGACTATCGCGGCGAGCGCTTTGCCGCTTGGCACACCGATGTCAAAGGCAACAACGATATGTTGGTGCTGACGCAGCCCGAGATCATTCAGCAGATTCACGAGCAGTACCTAGAGGCCGGTGCCGACGTTATCGAGACTAACACCTTTAACGCGACAGTTATCGCCATGGCCGACTACGACATGGAGTCGTTGAGCTATGAGATTAACGTTGAAGCTGCGCGATTGGCGCGCGCTGCGGCGGACAAATACTCCACCCCAGAGCGCCCGCGCTATGTGGCGGGTGTACTGGGACCGACCAACCGCACCGCCTCCATCTCACCGGATGTTAACGATCCAGGCTTTCGCAATGTGACCTTTCACGAATTGGTCGATGCTTACACAGAGTCCGTTGACGGCTTGATTGCCGGTGGTTCCGATCTGATTATGATCGAGACTATTTTCGACACACTTAACGCCAAAGCCGCAATCTTTGCCATCGAGCAGTACTTTGACCAGCAGGGGATTCGCCTGCCTGTGATCATCTCCGGAACGATTACAGATGCGTCGGGGCGCACGCTATCTGGGCAGACCACGGAAGCTTTTTGGAATTCGGTGCGCCACGCTCAACCGCTGTTGATCAGCTTGAACTGTGCACTGGGGCCCAAAGAGCTGCGCCAGTATGTAGCTGAGCTCTCACGGGTGGCCGATACGTTTGTCAGCGTACACCCCAACGCAGGTCTGCCAAACGCCTTTGGCGAATACGATGAAACTCCTGAGGAGATGGCGGCAGAGCTCGAAGAGTGGGCGCAGTCGGGCTTCCTCAACATGGTTGGCGGCTGTTGTGGCACCACGCCTGAGCACATAGCTGCCTTTGCCAAGGCGATGGCTAAGCACACGGCACGTGCAGTGCCTGAATTGCCTCGCGAGTGTCGTCTGTCAGGTCTTGAACCGATGAATATCGGCGAGGACTCACTTTTTATCAATGTCGGCGAGCGGACCAATGTTACTGGCTCTGCGCGTTTCAAGCGTTTGATTAAAGAGGGCGATTACGAAACCGCACTGGAAGTGGCGCGTGAGCAAGTGGAGAACGGCGCCCAGATTATCGATATCAACATGGATGAGGGGATGCTCGATGCCAACTTCGCCATGGAGCGCTTCCTTAAGCTGATTGCCACAGAGCCGGACATCAGCAAAGTACCGATTATGATCGACTCCTCGAAGTGGGAAGTGATCGAGATCGGGCTGCAGTGGATTCAAGGTAAGGGTGTGGTCAACTCGATCTCGCTCAAAGAGGGGCACGATAATTTCGTGGCCCAAGCCAAAAAAATTCGCCACTACGGCGCCGCTGTTATTGTGATGGCTTTTGATGAGGCGGGCCAAGCGGACACCTACCAGCGCAAAATCGAAATCTGTGAGCGCTCCTACCGTGTGCTGGTGGATGAGGTGGGCTTTGCCCCGGAAGACATTATCTTCGACCCGAACATTTTCGCCATCGCCACGG
>JBMZCU010000411.1:0-2923 GCA_049613705.1 Pseudomonadales bacterium
CAAAGATGACAGTGCTGCCCGGTGTCAGCACAGTGTGTAACTGGGATAAAAAAGCGGAGATATCCTCGCGCTTGACGTGGGAGAGCCAGAAACCTGCGAAGCAGGCATCGTGCAGCTGCGCGATACGCGCAAGTTGATAAGCGTCTGCTTCGATAAAACTGACCTGGCTCTCGCCGTAGTCGCGTGCACGGGCCAGCTCGAGCACACTATGGTTGTAATCTAAAGCCAGCACTTCCTGTGCAAGGTGGTGATACTTATCTGTCCAGAAGCCGGTACCGCAGGCGATTTCCAAGACGTGTTTATCGGTGAGCGAATCGCACAGCAGTTGGGTGAGTGCTCGAATGTCACTTTGACGCTCCGCTCTGGTATAGATCTGATCGTACTCGCCGGCGCGATCGCGGTAGTAATCTTTCATTTAGCAATACCCTTTGCACGTTCTTGTTTGGCGCTTAGGTTAGCAGGGAAGTGTGGCGCAACCTAGTGTACTTTTTGATCGTGATTTATAAACGTGGGTAGCAAAAGCTTCGTAAATCAATGCTAGTATGCGAGGAGGCAACTTCACCTAAGCAATTCAGTGAATGCGCTGGGTATTGGCCTGTTGCAAGATCACCGACCTTGACCCTCGCCCCCACACCTCACTAAACTGCCTGCACAATCAATCCACTCATACTCTGTTGCCAAAGAGCTTTATAGATGTCGATGAAAATCCTGCTTGCCGAAGATGATCCCGTCAGTGCCCAGTACATAAGTAAAGGCCTCAAAGAGCAGGGTTACGTGGTTGACTGGGTCAGCGATGGGCGCGAAGCGCTGACTTACAGCCTCTACAACAGCTGCGACTTGTTCATCGCCGATCGCATGCTGCCGGGGATGGACGGGCTCTCTATCGTCAAGGCGCTGCGCGCGGCGGGCAATCAACTGCCCGTGATTTTTTTGACCGCCATGGCGGATATAGACGATAAAGTCGAGGGGCTGCTCGCCGGGGGCGATGACTACATGGTCAAACCTTTTCACCTCTCTGAGCTCTTGGCGCGTATTCAGGTTCTGGCGCGCCGCCCGCAGGAAGCGAGTGCTAAGACGAGTTTACAAGTACACGATTTAGCGCTGGATCTACTGGCGCGCACCGCGAGCCGCCAAGGCGCGGTGATAGATCTCAAGAACAAGGAGTTCGCGCTGCTCGAGCTTTTGATGGAGAACGCCGAGCGTGTGGTCAGCAAGAGCATCATTCTAGAGCGGGTCTGGGATTTGAACTTTGACCCAGGCACCACGGCGGTGGAGACTCACATCAGCAAGTTGCGGCAAAAGATCGACAAGCCCTTTGACTGTCAGCTAATTCACACCGTGCGCAATATGGGATACAGCTTACGTGCGCCTCGCTAGTGTTTTAAGCGGCAGCGCGTTCAAGCTGGCGCTGCAGTTGTTCGCTGCCCTAGTGGCTATGCTAGTGCTCGCCGGCTTTCTGCTGGTCAGTGCGCTTAGCAATACCTTAGAGGCTGAACTGCGCGCCCAGGTCGAGGAAGAGGTGATCTTGCTCGGCGATATCTACCGCAACCAAGGCCGTGAAGGGCTAGTGCGCAGCATTGCCGAACTGAGAGAAAAAGGGCCGTTGTTTGAGCGCGAACTCGGATTGTTCGACAGTGAAAAGCTCCACTTGGCAGGTGCCGTCTCACTGTTGCCGGACTTTGTCGGTTGGGGTAAAACCCAACTGACCCTTGCAAAGCCTGCGCAAGATGAAGGGCAGTATCGCGTCAAGGTGGTCCACTTGGCGAAGCTGTCGCTGGTAGTCGGGCGCAGCGGACGCGCGATTGAGGCGGCGCGCGCGCAGCTGATCACTTGGCTCTGTGCCTTGGGGGCACTGCTGAGTATCGGTGTGCTGTTGCTGGGCTACACCGCCAGTGCCAAATCGTACCGCAAGTTGCGGGCAATGAGTGGAGCCCTTGAAAAAGTGGTCGCCGGCACCTTGGCCGAGCGGGTTGTCGTCGGGCGCGAGAGCGATCAAATTGATTTAATCGCGCAGCAGGTCAATGGCCACCTCGATCACTTGGCGCGCCTAGTTGGCGGCATTCAAGCCAGCGCCAGCGCGATCGCCCACGATTTGAAAACCCCGCTCTCCCATGCGCAAATCGCACTCTATGAAGCGCGCGATCAAGTGGATGAGCGCAGCGACAGCGCGCAGCACATAGACACAGCGCTGGATAAGCTGCAACAGCTCAACACCACTTTTGATACCATTTTGCGCATCTCACGCATCCAGTTGCACAGCGATCGCAGTGCCTTCGCACTGCAGCCGATAGAGCGTTTACTGGAGAACGTGGTCGAGCTGTTGGAGCCACTGGCGCAGCAGGCAGAGATGACCTTGACCACTTCGCTCAATCTGCAGGACGGTGAACTGCGCTGCGACCGCGCTATGTTGCAGCAATTACTGATCAATCTGGTCAACAACGCCATTGTGCACTGCCCGGCGCACACTCGGATCGAGCTGGGTGTGGAGGAAGCGCAAAGCCAAATACGCCTGACGGTGAGCGATAACGGCCCAGGTATTCCCGCTGCGCGTTACGCTGATATTTTCGAGCCTTTTAGTCGCTTGAGCACTTCGCGCACTACACCTGGCAACGGCTTGGGGCTGGCGCTGGTCAAGGCGATCGCCGAGCAGCACGGGGCGGATATCCAACTAAGCGATGCGGCTCCCGGGCTCTGTGTCAGTGTGATTTTTCCGCTCGCCGAAAGCGATTGAGCACATTGGCTTTGATACAGCGCAGCGCTCTTAACCCGGCACCTATTTAGATGACGGATTAATGTGGTACAGGATGTACCGCCATTGGCCGGAGGCCAATGCGAGCCCTTTAAAATCAAAGGTTTTCGCACAAAGCTGCCAGATTTTAATGGGCGACGATGAAATAGTTAGGGAAACTATTACATCGCCAGG
>JBMZCU010000412.1:0-2921 GCA_049613705.1 Pseudomonadales bacterium
CACCGAGCACCGTGCGCTATCGCTGCGTGAAGTGGCGCAACTGACAGGTTATAACAAAAGCGCGGCGCAGCGTTTCTGCCACACCTTGGTTAAACTTGGCTATTTGCGACGCCACCCAAACAACAGTGACTTTGAGCTCTCTGTGCGCACGACTGAAATCGGAGCGCGCTTTGTGCAGTCTAATAGTTTGCTGCGCCGTGCTCAGCCCTATCTGCACCAGCTGTGTAACAAAACCTGCGGGGCGGTGACGCTCTCAATCCTCGAGGGCGCGGAGGTCGTGTTTGCAGCGCGCTACTTAGGGGCCGATGTACTGGAAACTAATGTCACAGTGGGCAGCCGCCTACCTATTTACTGCACGGCATCGGGGCGCGCTGCAGCATCTTTGCTCGATGATGCGGCCCTGGGCAGAGTATTAGATGCGCAAGATTTTGCACCGCGCACCGCTAAGACGGTAGTCGACAGGGCTGACATTGAGGCGCTGATCCACAAGTGCCGCACGCTAGGTTTTGCACTTGTCAGCGACCAGTTTGCGATGACAGATCTGTCGCTCGCCGTGCCACTTTACGACAGGGAGACCCAGACGTATGCGGCGATCACTCTGGCGTTAACCACAGCGAGCCACAGTGAAGGTGAGGTTGTAGAGCGCTTTGCTGCCCTCATGCAGAGCACCGCGCGAGCCATTGCCAATTAGCACAGCGCATTCAAAGCGTAGCTGCTTTCTGCTGTACGGGGCTGCTTCGTCAGATGTCTGCTTCGCAAGGTATCTGTGTCGTAAAGTGCCTGTGTATCGGGCAGGCTTCATGTCGTGCATCTAGCGCTGCGTGTGTGGGCAACCAGCTCTCTTGAGGTCTTTCCTCGATCACTCTTTTAGCTTTAGCCGGGGCGCCTTAGCTCTCCAGCCTTAGCGCTCTAGTCTTAACTCTCCTGCCTTGGCGTCTGCCAGCCAGTGGATGGCATCGACCAGGTCGAATACAGGAAGCCCAAAGTGGGCGCGAAGTTGTGCTTTATAGGGGGAGAGGTTGGTACACTCCAACAAAATGCAGCTGACCTGTTGTGCTTGCAGCTTCTCAGCGGCGTGCAGTACATCTTCCAGGGCGCGTGCTTGATCTAATTCAGGAATATCCCCTTTGATGACGCGATGCAGTTCACAACCGTGCTCAATACCACTGATAGCGATGTTTTCATCGTAGAGTCCGTTGAAGTGGTTCGGGGTTAATACGCGGCTGTCGAATGTCAATACTCCCACCTTGGAGCTCGGGCCAAAGGCCTGGCGTAGAAAGGGCATTAAACTCAGAGAGCTGGCCAGAAACGGGCTGCGGATAGCAGATTGAACACGCTGTTGAATTGGCGCCAGAAAGCCGCAGCTGGTGGTGATGATGTTGGCGCCCTGTCGCTCCAGGTTTTGTGCGGCGGCAACGACGTCGTCAATCAGCGCAGGGGCGAGTTGCGAGACGACAATGTTTGCTACATTGGCGCTTTCGAGAATGTGAATCTGCGCGCGGTAGCGGTAACTTGCCAGATTGCCAATGTCTCCGACAGGGCGTGCAAAGCGCGTGTTGAGCATGAGAATACCGATGTGGGGCTGATTTTGCGACATTTTGGCTTTCCTGTACGGGCGAGTGTCGGGCATACTCGCGGTTCGCAACTAAGATGTCAAATACCGCTAACACGAGTCGACGATGCCTGAATTACCCGAAGTAGAAACTACCTGTCGCGGGATTGCTCCCCATATTGTAAGTAAAACCGTTGAAGCTGTGATCGTGCGCCAGCCTAAGCTGCGCTGGCCGATCCCCGAGAACATTGCCTCCCTCATCGAGGGGCAAGTGCTGATAGAGGTGCGCCGGCGCGCTAAATATGTATTGCTGTGTTTCGCGCGAGGACAAGTGATTATTCACCTGGGCATGTCTGGTAGTTTACGCATTTTGACGTGGGATGTGCCGGCGCTTAAGCACGATCATTTTGATATCCAGTTCAGTGATAACACGACGTTGCGATTGACTGATCCGCGTCGTTTTGGCGCTGTGCTCTGGCAGGAGGAGGGGGCGTTGCTGAGTATCTTTGCACAGCTCGGTCCAGAGCCGCTAGAGGATGGTTTTACTCTGGCGGGTTTTCTCGCCCAGGCTAAAAAGCGCAAGACCACAATCAAGCAATTTATCATGGATAATAAAGTGGTAGTGGGGGTGGGAAATATCTATGCCGCGGAGGCGCTCTTTGCCGCGGGCATCAACCCTAACCGCGCGGCTAACAGCATTGGGCGCGCACGTATGGAGAAGCTCTACACCGCGATTAAATACATTCTCGGCGCGGCAATTACACAAGGTGGCACAACGCTAAAAGACTTTGTCGGCGGTGACGGCCAGCCCGGTTACTTTGCTCAAGAGTTACAGGTATACGGACGCAAAGGGCTGCAGTGTAATAGCTGTCGCAGCGAGCTGCGCGAGGTGACACTTGGGCAGCGCTCGAGTGTTTACTGCCCTAAGTGCCAGCGCTAGCGGCATTAAAAACTGTCGTCCTCTTCGTTTTGCTGAGCTTCAAGTGCCGCTTGTGCCGCCTGTTGCTCGGCAATTTGTACCCTGAGCATCTCAACGTGGCGGTGCACTGCGTAGACTTGGCTGTCGAGCGCTTCACTTTGGTTGAGGCCCTCTAGCGATTTCATAACACTCTGGAACTTGTGGAAGGCCGGTCCTGCGCCGTGCAGTTTTTCCGTCTCTAGTGCTTCAAAGATTTCGATGTCGCAGGAGACCCTGTCGTAGAAGTCTTTCGTCTGCCAGCCCAGCT
This sequence comes from Pseudomonadales bacterium, assembly GCA_049613705.1. Taxonomy (GTDB): domain Bacteria; phylum Pseudomonadota; class Gammaproteobacteria; order Pseudomonadales; family Balneatricaceae; genus Rs1. The sequence goes on from JBMZCU010000412.1 coordinate 2,779, forward strand.
CATTAAACGCCGACTCTGTAATTTGCTTGCTCTTGTGAAGGTCAGCCAGCCAAGCTGTCATTTCTTTGAGTTGTCCCAGTGCGTGGTAAACCTGACCACTGTCCTGGTAGACACTCATTGAGCCCTGAGGATGAGCAATGCCC
>JBMZCU010000413.1:0-2914 GCA_049613705.1 Pseudomonadales bacterium
GCAATTTACGCACCCAGAAAATCTCCTCCCAGCTCTCATCAACCTCCTTCACGGAGAGTACCCCGGCGGTAACATCTGAATGACCGTTGAGGTACTTAGTCGCCGAGTGAAAGGAGTAGTCGGCGCCGAAGTCCAGGGCGCGAGTCAGACACGGCGGGGTGCCGGTGCAGTCGGTAAATAATTTGGCACCGGCACTGTGGGCGATCTCGGCTGCGGCGGCGATATCAGTGACTTCCCAGTTGGGGTTGTTGGGGGTTTCGACCCACACCAGCTTGGTCTCATTGGGGATCACAGCACAACGCATCTGCTCCAGATCGCCGGCATCGTAATAGCTGACTTTTAAGCGCCCCTTGGCCTCGTACATTTGCACTTGTTGAAGTACCCCGTGATACATCACACGGGGCGCGACAATGTGCGTGCCGGTGGGTAAGTGATCGAGCACTGCAGTGCAGGCAGACATCCCCGAGGAGAAGAGCATCGACTCGCAGGCGTTCTCAAGCTCGGCGATCACGGCCTCTGCGTGAACAGTGGTTTGGCTGCCGTCGCGGCGGTACCAGTAGGGCTGGCGAATCTCGTAGTCCTCATCGCGGGTGTAAGTGGCCGTCGGTTGGATAGAGGGCACCACAGCGCCAGTGTGCTCTTCGACAAAGTGCAGTGCCTGGGCGACCCGGGTGACGATAGAGTGTTTATGCGCGTGTTTGCTGGTCATCGTGATCTCCTGAAAACGTTGTGAGACGGCATTGAGCTGGCGTCTTCCTGAGGTATAATTTCTTGCTAATCACTAGTCATAGTCAAATGAGGGTTTACTCATGACATTTGGTCAGCTCGAGATTTTTGTCACTTTGGCCCAGCTACAGGGGTTTACCTTGACAGCACAGAAATTAGGGATGACGCAGTCTGCTGTGTCTCATGCCATCAAAGCGCTGGAGCGCGAGTTTGCCTGTGAACTGGTCGTGCGCCATCACACACCGCTTGAGCTGACCCCGGTCGGCAAGCAGTTGGTGATGCGCGCGCGTGAGATTGTAGGGCTGCGCGAGATTATGCAGCAGGAGGCGCAAAGCTTTGCCGGGCTGCAAAAAGGCAGCGTCAAGATAGCCTCCTTTGGACCCTCTTCGACACTGCATATTTTGCCGCTAATTCTCGATGCGTTTAGAGCGCGCTACCCGGGGATTGCGATTCATATAGAAGAGGGGCCGGACTGTGACGTGGTCAATTGGATTGAGCAGCGCAGGGTCGAACTCGGCTTTATTGTGTTGCCCAATCCACACTTTGAGACTCACTTTTTGGTGCAAGACCAGTTTCTTGCACTGATCCCCCAAGGGCATCACTTGGTGCAGCAGCCGTGTGTCACTTTGCAGGAGATATGTGCCGAACCTCTGATTATGACAGAGACAGGCAACGAGGGCGGCATCGAAAAGTTATTTAGCGATGCTGGGCTGCGCCCGAGCATTGTCTCGCGCACCTCCCAGGTGCTCAGCACTTTGGCACTGGTGGCGCGCGCAGAAGGGGTGGCGATAGTCGCAGAACTTGCACTGCCGCGAGATCGCGGCCTTCAAGGTATTTGCGTTAGGCCGCTCAATCCGCAAAAGCGCCGTGCAGTGGGGCTGGCGCTGAACAGTGCACGTCAAGTGACACCGGCGACTAAAGCTTTCCTGCAGATCGCTCAGTCGCTCGAGCGCGAGGGGGCTTTTGCCCATTTGTCACAGAGTGCTGTTGCGCCTGAGTGAGTCTTTGATCTAGGCCAATAGAAGGGCTTTTTCCCCTTATGAGTGAATAAGATATTGTTATTAGGCCAGATAGGGACTGGTGATTGAAAGCACTTGGGCGTATCTTTCAATCAGTGATACAACAAGTACCTGCATTTGACAGCGGGACAAAAAGCCGGAGAGCTAAGCAATGACATTAAAGAGAATCGCACTTGCAGTGTGTGTATTGAGCGCTAGCCAGATGAGCGTGGCAGCGGATATTGAAGCGGGCAAGCAGGCTTCGCAAGCGTGTATGGCCTGTCACGGGGCCGCAGGTGTAAGCAATAATGAAATCTGGCCGAACTTGGCTGGGCAAAAAGCGGGTTATCTGGCAAAGCAGATGCGTGACTTTAAAGCGGGCAAGCGCACAGACCCAGCGATGTCTGCGATGGCCAATGCAATCGCCGATGATCAAATCGATAACATTGCCGCCTACTACGCGAGCCTCAAGCCTTGATAGGTAGGGTGCGCAGCGCAACACTGCGCACCTTTTGCAGTACACCGTAACTCTCACTCCTCAACGTCAGTTTTACGCCACGCGCTGAAGTACCGCGAGGGCTGTTTGTAACAGCCTGTGATGCACTTGCATGTTGTAAATAACATTAAGCCTGATTCCCATACCTTCTACCCCGCGATAGTCTCAACAGTGTTAAGCCTTAGTGATCGTGCTTTGATAAGTGCAGTTGCCAGAGTTGTAGCCGTGCCAACTGCCGTTAGCGGGAGAGTTGAAATGAAGACATCAATGGGTGGTGTGGTACTAGTGCTGAGCGCAGCACTGTTAGCGGGGTGTAAGAGTGCCAGTGTGAATGTGGCGCAAACGCTGCAACAGCAGGGCGCTATTCGCCTGAGCGGGCCCAAGGTCGCACTGCGGCTGGTGGGAAACACAGAGCGTTGGCAGGTGCAGCGCAGTTTTTACAGTGCCGACGGTAGCTTAGAGGTACAGCGTGGCGCTGCGCTTATGCACGGACGCTATACGATAGAGCCTAGCGGGCGAGTGTGCATTGCACTCAAAGAGCAGCCGCAGCACTGTCATTTTTATATGAACCATGCAGGCCAGGTGCTGGCGATTGTCGAGGGTAAAAACCTCGGTGAGCAAGCCGTCGTTGAAGGCCGAGTGTTAACGGGGCACTAAGGTTTGTGCGATGGCCGTTAAATTCCTTTAAATTCAC
>JBMZCU010000414.1:0-2902 GCA_049613705.1 Pseudomonadales bacterium
CACCGGTGAGTTCTTGAATATAGCGTTGCAACTTGGGGATAAGGCGCTCGCGCACATTGCGATCACAGTGCTGGATATACTCATAGCGACAAACTTGCGACGGCTCATCGCGCTCGGGGACGGCGATTAAATCCTTCGGATGCTCACGGTAGTAGTCGGCAAAGCTGATGTTTTCAGCTGCGCAGTGAGCAATAATCTGGGCCGCACGCGCGCTGAGATCACTGTGGCTCTGCTCTAGCAACTGTACATCGTCACTGTCCAAACCCTGCTCAATGAGGGTGTAACCCTGGGCTAAGAAATCTTGGCAATTCATCTCAGTGTCCTCCCTGCGCAATTGACTCAGCAGCATCTGACAGCAGGCATGCCGTAATGCTATCGATATAGTCACCGACTGCGCGGCCACTGAGCTCCTCAACCTTGCCCTCATCGTCCCAGCGCCTGAGCTTAATCGCATCGCTCGCATAGGGCTCGGCGAGAAAAGCGCGTTGCTCTTCCTCACTCATCAAACCTCCCTGGTGGTGCAATGAGTCAACAGATACCGCCGACAACCTCTCGAGGTAGCCAGGCTCAACCGCACAGAGATAGCGCTTCGCTTGAGCGTGCAGGCGAATAGGCTCAGTCACGCCGGCAGCAAAATACTGGGATAGATAGCTCGCCCCGAGCGCGTCGTGTTTGTAATTCCCCGTCGCCAGTGAGGTTGCCTCCAACAGGTGACCTATATCGTGTAACAGCGCCGCCGTGACTAGCGCGTCGCTCTGCCCTTCGCGCCGGGCAAGTTCTGCACACTGCACTGCGTGCTCAGTCTGGGTAATATCTTCACCGTAAGTTTGCGCGCCGTTACGCTGGTATAGTTCGAGCAACTGCTCGCTGGTAGATAACTGCATACTAAAAGCCTCCTCAACTGGTCTATACCAGAAGTATCGCGCACAAATATGACAGCTGAATGTCAGTAAGATGACAGCGAGGAAAATCTACAAGGCGCTAGAGCGCGCCTGTAGGTGGGCTGGTGACTTGGACGCTGCACTTGAGCGCGTCATGTAGCCAGTATTCAACATCGTACTCGAGGAAGTCGCCATTAAAATCGTAGCTTGTACGCTCTAAGTAGAGCCCTGCACAGCCTTGTGTCACTCCCAACTGGACAGCCTGCTCTGCATCTATCGGCCTGGGGTAGAGTTCGATCGTGCGCTGTCCCGGCTCAATCTCGTACTGAGTGCGCAACAGCCGCCACAGGGAGAGGTCGGTGTCTTTTTCTAATAGCCCGGGGCAACTGGCACTGTTCACATAGTTGTGCTCGATCAAAACCGCGCGTCCATCGATAGAGCGCCTGCGCACGAAGTGGTAAACCTGGGTATCCAAGGGCAGCGCCAAAGCCTCAATCAGGGTCGCTGGCGCCTCAATCAAGCGACGGCTGAGTGTCTCTGTCGCCGGTATCATGCCCTGCTGTTTGACGTACTGATAAAAGCCGATGTCGACACTGGGATCGTAGACAATGCGCGGCGGCGTGATAAACCAGCCGCGACGGTGCTCGCGGTAGATGCGCCCCTGCGCCTCGAGCTGCCCCAGCGCCTGACGCAGTGTCACTCTGGTAGTAGCACAGCGCTGCGCCAACTCGCGCTCTGAGGGCAGCTTGTCACCACTACTCAATTGATGGCGCTCAATCCAGTGCAGTAATTGATCGCGCAATTGTAGATAGACGGGGGACTGCTCACTCACCTGCTCACTCACCTGCGCTCTCCTCTGAGACAAAAAAGTCTGCGTACTCGCTGTCGCGCCACAGCGGGGCTATCATTTTATCTTCAAACAGCAGCGTCTGGCTCATCTGCGTAAACGCCGCTAATTGCGCCAACTCATCTGTGGCTTGCCGATCGCAATGTTCGCGGTGAAGATCAAAATTTTGCACGCTAAAGCAACGACTCTTGCCTGTTTGCACATTCAATCTTAACAGTTGCTCTCCCTTAGCGAGTACGAGAGAGCCCGCACTGTAAAATGTTGCAAAACTTTCAGGCACGTCCGTTAAAAGCGATTTACCGGTGAAGTTGGGGACGCTGGGCCTTTGCAAGTAACTCATCACACTTGGCGCCACATCGCGCTGACTAGCAATACCAGGTACAACCTTAGGTGCTAAATCACTGGCGATAAAGGTCATGGGTATGGCAAAGCGCTCTGCTAAATTACTCCCCACCGCCAAATTTGCCGTGTGGTCTGATACTAGTACAAACAGCGTTTGCTCAAACTGCGTTGGAAAGCGCTTTTCAAAGGTACCCATAAATGTACCAAGTGCAGAATCAGCGTAGTGCAACACATTCAACCTATTGTCGGTAAAAGGTCGCTCGACACCGGGAGGCAGCCTTGAATCGTGCGTAGTGTTAGTGTTTAGCGCAAGAAAGAAAGGCTCTTGCAGCTGCGCCACCTGCTCGAGCGCATAGTTGTAGATATCGACATCTTGGGCCCCCCAGCTGTTGTGCGGTACGGTGAAGCTATCGATGCTCTCTTTACCCTCGCTGCGCGCAAACCCCAACTTGTGAGCAAATGATCCCACACCGCTGGTGTCTTTGCGGCTGCCTTGTAAAAACAGGGTTTTATAACCGGCTTCAGCCAATATTTTGGGCAGGCAATTCAAGCGGTTATTCTGCAACCTAGACTGTGCAACCGTCGCCCCCAAAGGGTTTTGCCAAGAGCAAAAAATGCTAAACATCCCCTCCGTGGTACGCAATCCATCTGCGTAGCTGCGCTGTGCTCGCACACCTCGCTGTGTCAGTGCACTGAAGTTAGGGGTCACTTTGGGGTCTTGCATGCGCACCTGAGGCCAACTTTCGAGCAACAGGATAACTAGGTTTTTTGCTCTGGGGGCACCCTCTACAACAGCTTGTTGAGGTAGCAGCGTATGCAAATTGGCGGCACC
>JBMZCU010000415.1:0-2893 GCA_049613705.1 Pseudomonadales bacterium
GCCATTGACTGCACGATCAACAGCAAACTGACAAAGAATAAGAGAATTTTATTCTGCAGGCTCTTCATAGAGATGTGACCCTAGTAATCCGAGAGGAAGTCGAAATCATCACCACTCTTTTGCTCTGGAATATCACCTAACGTGCTGTTCAAGGTAAATGTCAGCTCACTCTGACTATCCAAATTGACGTCGGTGCTCTGTCGATGCTCTGCACTTTTCAGTTGCGGATGCCAGACCACTAGCTTGTACGCCCCGCCTTTTGCCGTGTCAAAGCGCAGTTTACCGGCGCTGTCTGTCTTTGCGAAATAGGGCGTCTCAAGCACCAGTAAATGCCCGCTCATCCAATCGTGCACATTACAGCCCATCGCGATCTCGCTCTCAGCCTTAGCGCCTTCGCGCGCCACTTCCTCGCCAGGCTTAATCACAAAAGAGAACTGCTCTTTCGCATCGGCAGAATAAATATGGTGGGTAATGTCATCGCGGTTGCTGAAAGTCATCGGATTGCCAACTTGCGTGACACTTAAATAGGGGACAAAAGATTTATCAGATTGCGAAATAACCAGCTGCTTATCTGTTTTCGACAGCGCTTGACCGGCTAGGGGCTCCAAATAGACGACAATGTCTGAAACAGACTTTCCCTCACGGCTCTTCACTTGCACATCTAAGGTCGCCGCATGGGCCTGACCGGTAAGCATAGCCACTGCGATAAAAGGTAGTACTTTTTTTGTAATCATCTGTTCTTATGCTCCGTCACTGCTTGCCGCTGAATTGGTCGAGGCTGTTTAGTGTCTGTGTCAGCCACTGACTAAGTGACTCTTAATGACAAAAAAAGTTTATGCTAAACACACTGTCATTAATAGCTTTTGTTACGGCCTTTATGTAAGGTTAATCAACCCTAGCGCACAGTGTAAATATATGAAACTGCACTAAATTAACCCGCACTTAACTATAGTTAAGGACTTGCACTAATACAAACCGTTCGGTTATTTATTGCGCTGCAAAACCTGCCTATCATACTGCAAAAGTCACTATCAATTAAACTTTTGTCGCACAAAACAGTCAGCTTTTTTAGAGTTTGTGGGTTCTGATTGATCTGGGGTAAAAAGCAGAGGGTGGGCAGCCACTTAAGGCCACTAAAAAAAGCCTCCGCAGAGAAGGCTCAAGCGTGGTAAATCTATATAAGCAGATGGTTGCTAACGAGTATGTGCTTTCTCAGCGAAGGGCCTTCCCCTCAGCATAATAGGCGCTGCGTTCTACTTCGGGTACCATTTCACCCCCTGTCGCCCAGGCAATATGCGTTACCGCCTGCGCCTCAATACCTCGCTGCAACCAATAGCCTGAACGCATTGTTTCAACAATCCCCGTTGTCCCGGCCAGTGCTGAGGGTTCAAGCGCTATGTCCTCTTCATCTACTAACAGTGCAAGCAGTGCCAGCATATCTCGGTCACGTATCGTATACGCGCCACTCAACATTGGCCCGACTAGGCGCCCGACAAACGCAGAGGCACGCCCGACGGCCAAACCATCAGCGCATGTACGCCCGTCAATACCAATATCTTGCACGCTGATATCGTCCTGCAGCCCGGTGTACACACCTAGCAACATGCAAGGCGCTGCCGTCGGCTCTGCAAAGAAACAGTGCACCGCCTCTCCAAATATCAACTTGAGTCCATAGGCGATGCCACCGGGTGCCCCGCCGACGCCACAGGGCAAATAGACCGCCAGCGGGCGCTGCACACTGACGTCACAACCGCGCTGGGAAAGCTGGCGCTGCAACCGCAGCGCTGCTACCGCATAACCGAGAAAAAGATCCACCGAGTTCTCATCGTCCACAAAGTGGCACTTAGGGGTGCGCTGCGCCTCAATGCGCCCCTGTGTAACCGCCTTAGAGTAATCGTCTTGATACTCCACGACTGTGACACCCTTGCCACGCAACAGAGACTTTTTCCATGCTTTGGCATCTGCCGACATATGTACAGTGACATTAAAACCGAGCTGAGCCGACATAATGCCGATGCTAAGCCCTAAATTCCCGGTCGAGCCTACGGCAATGCTGTGTTGGCTAAATAGCGCTTTAAACGGCTCGCTATCGAAGCAGGTGTAGTCATCCTCTAGAGTGACTAAGCCCGCCTCCAGCGCAATACTCTCTGCATGCTTGAGTATTTCATAGATACCTCCGCGCGCCTTCACCGAACCTGAGATCGGAAGGTGGCTGTCACATTTGAGTAATAGCTGGCCGGCAAGGGTTATGTCATAGCGCTCTGCCAGTGCGCGCTGCATTCGCGGGATCTCGCGCAAAGGCGACTCGATCACACCACCAGCGGGCTTAGTATCTGGAAAAACGCGCGCGATATACGGCGCAAAACGCGTAAGGCGCTCGCTTGCCTCTTGTACATCCTCAACCTTGACGGCTCCATTCACACCTTTGCCGTGCTCAACCTGTTCATTGCACCAAAACACAGGCGCCTGTTCAGACATCGATTGCAATAAGGGCTTTTGTGCCACCCACTCACGCCATGACTTACCCGCTATATCGCTCACTATACAGACTCCTTACAATCCAGTGTTATAAGCCCCCTAGTAGCACACTTTTTAACAGTGCCCTAGGTACTCAGATAAAGATAAAGATAAAGATAAAGTTTACTTCAATATTTTTAATCATCTCAAACGCTATGTTTTAATAGTTCAGATGAATATTATTAATTCGAAAAGTAACAGCAATAAGCTGCCCTTAACCGATTCAGGTATCTTGAGTGAGCTGCCCTATTTCCGTTGCGCCGCACGCCACTTGAGCTTCACCCGCGCCGCCACGGAGCTACACCTCACTCAAAGTGCCATCAGCCATCGCATCAAAAAGCTCGAGCGGCAACTCGGGTTCGAGCTATTCATCCGC
>JBMZCU010000416.1:0-2868 GCA_049613705.1 Pseudomonadales bacterium
CAGGGCAAATTAAGACAGGTTCTGCATCGCGCTCTGACCGCGTGGCTAAGTACAACCGTTTACTGCGCATTGCTGAAGAGTTGGGTGACAAGGCGATTTATAACGGCCGTTCGGAAATTAAGGGCCAGTAGTTCTGTTATTTTGCTAAATCCTAGCCAGTCCATTGTGACTGGCTTTTTTTTGGGTATAAGAAAGGGCTTTGCGTTGTTTTATGGGGTGTTTTCTTTAAACTAGGCAGAGTTTTACGCGAACGCTACAGTGTTTGCTGTGTTGTTCTGTCTGATCTTTCAAGCGTTGGAGGTGGCGTGTTTCGATTTTTACTGCTGGCGCTTGTCGGGCTGTTAGTAGCACTGCAATACCGAGTGTGGTTTGGTGAGTCCAATGTGCTGCAGTTGGAGCAACTGCGTGTTGATATTCAACAGCAAATCCAAGTTAACGATAAGTTGCTACTGCGTAACCATCAACTTGAAGCTGAGGTAAAAGACCTCAGGCGCGGCTTGATAGCAGTTGAAGAGCGCGCGCGCAGTGAGCTGGGTATGATAAAGCCCGATGAGACTTTTTATCAGTTGATTGAATCCCCTTGATAAGATTAGACCTTGCGTACCTATGAGTAGCGCTATTACATTTTTTGGAAGTCATTTTTGGAAACACAAAACAGTTCAAATACTTACCCTACCGATTATCACTACCTTTACGGGCAGCCCGAGGTACAGGCGCGGATTCGTAGTTGCGATGAAGATTTTAAGGTTTTCGAGATACCGGCCTTTATCCCAGACGGAGAGGGAGAGCACTGGTTTATCAAAATTCGCAAACGCGGTGAAAACACCGACTGGGTCGCCAAAGAGTTACAGCGCTATTGCGACGTCACTAGTCGAGATATAGGTTACGCTGGGAAGAAAGATCGCCATGCCATTACAGAACAGTGGTTTAGTGTGTGTATTCCCGGTACGCGTGAAATTGATTGGCAAGGATTTAATCGAGAGACCATAGAAGTGCTTGAGGTCACCAAGCACACTCGTAAGTTGCGCACAGGGGCGCTGGCTGGAAATCGCTTTGAGTTGCGCCTTCGCGAGGTCAGTGATGATGCTTTATTTACCCAGCGCCTGTCACTTATAGAACGTGGTGTGCCCAATTACTTTGGAGAGCAGCGCTTTGGTCATCACGGCGCAAACCTCAGTCGTGGAATTTCCCTTTTACAAGGTGCGTTTAAAGAAAAGAACCGCACCAAAAAAGGGCTGTATATTTCCGCCGTGCGCTCATGGTTTTTCAACCATGTACTGTCTGCGCGTATTGCGCAAGATAAGTGGCAACAGATAATGTCTGGTGATGTGATGATGCTCGAAGGGTCTAAAAGCCATTTTAGTGCAGATGAAACTGAAAATTTGACTTCTCGTTTGATGCAGGCTGATATCCATTTGAGCGGCCCGCTGTGTGGTCGCGGGCGCTCGCCTTTAACCGGTGATGCGCTGCAGTGGGAGCAGCAACTACTAGAACCCCACGCGGCGTTACTAGAGCGTTTGGATTATGCGGGATTGAGCTGCGAGCGCCGTGCGCTGCGTTTGATCCCCAAAGGGTTAAGTGCGCAAAACGAAGGTGGCGGCTGTTGGCGAGTTAGTTTTGAGCTTCCCCCTGGAACGTTTGCCACCAGTGTTTTGAGAGAGTTGTGTCAATATCAAGTTGGAGCGAGTGAAGCGCCGTGAACATATTAATATCCAATGACGATGGGGTGCACGCTCCAGGTATCGAAGCGCTAGCCAAGGTTTTTGCCCGCAGCGCAAATATCCAAGTGGTAGCGCCTGATCGCAATAAGTCTGGAGCGAGCAATGCTTTGACGCTAGATCGCCCACTGGCTTCCCACGTCCACCACAATCAATTTATCAGCGTCAATGGCACGCCGACAGACTGCGTAAATCTTGGTGTTTCTGGCACGTTTGAGTTTACCCCTGAACTGGTTGTCTCCGGGATTAATGCCGGGGCAAACCTCGGTGATGATGTGCTCTACTCAGGTACTGTTGCAGCAGCGATGGAAGGGCGCTCTCTGGGGCTGCCTAGCATCGCGGTGTCGATTGCAGATGCGCACCCTCAGCATTACGACAGCGCGGCGCAAATTGTGGTCGATCTGGTTGATAAGCTGGATCAATTAAACGTGTCTGAGCGCACTGTTCTCAATGTAAATATTCCAGATTTGCCGCTTGAGCAAATTAAGGGAATTCAAGTCACCCGGTTGGGCCACCGAGATGTCTCTCAGCCGCCGATGGCTTGTCTCGACCCGCGAGGTAAACCGCACTATTGGATCGCCGGTGTCGGTACCGCTATCGACAGTGGCCCTGGTACAGATTTCTATGCAATTGAGCAGGGCTATATCTCGATCACTCCCGTGCACTTTGATATGACAGAATACGCAGTCATTGAACAAGTTGAGAACTGGTTGGAGGAGCTTTGAGCGTGTCAGAGCAGTTTGATATGCGCGGCAGCGGCATGACATCGCCGCGTGCCCGTGAACGCTTGGTCAGTTTTTTAGCGGATAAAGGCATTGTCAGTAAAGCTGTTTTAGATGCTATTCGAAATACGCCTAGGCATATTTTTCTCGATGAGGCGCTGGCACATGGCGCCTACGAGAATAACGCTTTGCCGATTGGCTATAATCAAACGATATCTCAACCGTACATTGTCGCAAAAATGACGGAGTTGCTGCTCCAGGGAGCAACACCAAAGAAGGTGCTTGAAGTGGGGACCGGCTCTGGTTATCAGACCGCAGTGTTGTCACAGCTTGTTGAGCATGTCTATTCGATTGAACGTATTAAGACCCTGCAATGGGAGGCAAAGCGCCGCCTAAAGCAGTTGGATATCTACAATATATCCACTAAA
>JBMZCU010000417.1:0-2860 GCA_049613705.1 Pseudomonadales bacterium
GACAAAAGCGGCGCCACTCGTCCACATGGTGTTCACGGGGCTCTTCAAGGCGCTGCGCGCTCCAGTCAAGCGCCAGCAACTGACCACCGCTGTGCGCCATAAAATCCGCCAACTCTCCCAGTGGCGGCTCCCAAGCGGGAACGACTAAAACCTTCTCACGGCTATCGCTCAGTGCCTGCTCCTCCTGTGTATCTTCATAGAGTGCAAAGCTGGCTTGTGGTGTGCCTAACTCGGCTTCAAGTGCTGTAGTGACAAACGCAGGCAGCACTTGAGTGTGCAGCAGCACAAAAGGTGTGTGCTGCTTTTGCGCACTGAGCAGGGGCTCAAGCGGCTGCGCCTGTGTCACCGGCGCTTCGCTGACAGGCTCAGCTGGCCTGTTGTTGCGATCTTCAGCACGCTGCAGTGTACGGCGTGCCCAAGCCCAAGCTAGCGCACGCGGGGCGATAGCGTAGTGCAGTTGCGCCAAACATAAAAACTGCCAGGGTAGCCCTGTTACCGCCACACTGCCTTCCAAGCGAGATTGCTGGGCGGCGGCCACCCCTTCGAGTACGGGCTGTGCCGCGCTTAGATAAAACCAAGGATAGGCGAGATAGTGCAAAAACTGATAGACCTGCTCGGGCAGCAGCAAGGTGCTGCGCCACACAAACGTAATATCGTTGAACAGCAGCACCGCGAGAAATGCCACTAAGCAACCCGCGCTAAAACTCAAGCTCAGGCACTGGCTCTGCAGCGCCAACCAAGGTTTGAACAGTTCATTGCGCTTAAGGGCAGCCAACCCCTGCCCCCAGCTGCGCGGCCACAGAGGCAGGCGCAACAGTGCGAGACTAAATCCGTGGCGCGTGGTAAAGAGGCTAGAGCTGAGGGTTAACAACAGCGTCACCAGCGGCCAAATCACGAACAACAACAATGCGTAGAGTAGATTGACCCGACCTGCCGCGTCACCGTTGATCACGGTGGCGCCGGCTGCGAGCCCCAGCACAAATAAGAGGATAAAACTGGCGCGGCCGAGCGCGCTGGCGCGACTATCCAAGAACATCCCCTCGCGGCACTAACATTACCAAGGTAGCACCTCACCATTGGAGTGTTTGAAAACACCTGTATCGGCCTGTGTCTGGCCCTCTATCAACCCGTGTAAGCGACGCGCAGCCTCCTGTGCACTTATATCGCCATTACCGCCAACCATTTGTGTTTGCACATAGCCTGGGTGGTAGATGCCGACGCTGATGTGTCGCGGCGCGAAATCGTGGGCCACTGAGACCGCCGCTGCGTTGAGCGCGCTCTTAGACATGCGATAACCGTAGCGACCGCCGGAGGTGTTATCGGCGATCGAGCCCATACGCGAGGTAATAAAAGCCACTTTGGCGCCTTCTGCTAACTGGTGCTGCAAAGCATCTACCACCATCAGCGGCGCCAGTGCATTCACAGTGAATTGTTCGCTGATCGACGCCCGATCGATATGCCCTAAGACTTCATCGCGTAAAATACCGGCATTGTTGATCAACACATCGATCTGCTGGCCAGCCAAGGCCTCACACATGACTTCGAGCCCTTGCTCACTGGCGACATCGACACCCTCGACAACCTCGATACCTAGGGCTTCAAGCTGCACCGATGTCTGTCGGCACAGCGCGTATACTTGCACCCCCTGCTGCTGATACTGTGCGCAAAGCGCCAGCCCAATGCCGCGGTTGGCACCGCTGATAACAACTGTTTTCACTTGGATCTCCTTAGGTGTCGTTTTGCTTTATATCTGTGCTCGCTGGGATGTTTTCAATGTAAAGCGCCACACGCTCAGATATATTCTGAGGACACGCCGAACTTTTGCTGCGAATAAAACTCATTCACTATATAATTTTGCCCACAACACAGACATTACAGTGAGCCACACCATACTCAACTTTTACCGCCAACAAAAGCGCCTCCTCGCGCTAATGCTGCTTCTCTTGCTTGCAGGCTGCGTGCTGTCTAAATGCATCCAACACTTATCTATGAGTGCGGCGACGCCTTTGCTACAAAGTGTGCCTAGCAGTGATATGTCGGAGCATAGCCCTACCTGTGAGGATGGCAGCGGGTGTTCAGTATTGGAGGGGCTAACAGCGCTCGCCCCGGTACTCGCGCTGGCAGCTTTTGCGCTGCGTGTTCTGAGTTTAGCCCACCCGCGAATTCGCCTCGTACTCTACCAGTACTGGCGACACCTAGCGCCATTGCATCCGGCGCACTTCAACTACCCTAGGCTTCACTTGGCAAAGTGTGTGCAACTGAATTAGCAACGCTGCCTATCAGCCTAGTTAATGCAGAAAACACACATCTTTACAACAAGTTAGAAGGTAGAAAATGAAGTTCACACACGTATTTACTCTCTCGGCACTGCTGCTGAGCACACTGGCGCGCGCCGACCTCAGCGGTGTAGAAATGACCGTTCACAAGAGCCCAACCTGCGGCTGCTGCCAGGCCTGGGTCGATCAGTTACCCAGTGACGTGGCGGTCACCATAGAGCAGTCGGACGATCTGATTGCAGTCAAAGAAAAGCTCGGTGTGGCGAGTAATGTGCGCGCCTGCCACACGGCCGTGACCAAAAAAGGATTCGTCTTTGAAGGCCACGTACCCAACGCTGCGATTCGCGCATTTTTAGCCGCGCCACCGGCTGGTGCTATCGGCCTAGCAGTGCCTGGAATGCCGGTGGGCAGCCAGGGTATGGAAGTGGGCGATAAGACGATGCGCTACCCCATCATGCAGCTAAATCGCGACGCCAAGCCCACAGTCTGGGCCTACGCCGAAGGTAAAACACTGCTGCCTAACTATTAACCTGGCGATGAAATAGTTTCCCTAACTATTTCATCGTCGCCCATTAAAATCTGGC
>JBMZCU010000418.1:0-2837 GCA_049613705.1 Pseudomonadales bacterium
GTGAATCCTTCGTGCTGTTCAAAGACAAGTGCAACGCCAAGAACCCCGGAGGTGGCGCTTTTAAGCCGCATCAAGACGTTATAGCCTACGATAAGTTTGCCCCTAACTACCATGTTACCGCGGCAATTTTTCTCGATGCGGCGACACTTGAAAACGGTTGCTTACACTTCCCACGGGATTATCGCCAAGCGCTTGCTGAGTTTGATTTTCCGCAAATCAAAACGCCAGTGGGGGAGTTGGCGATACTGCCCAGTTGTGTCGGTGGCAGCGACCACGGAAATATTGATCCAGAGGTAGAGCGCCAGATTGAATGGGAGCCGATCGTCGCGGCCCCAGGTGATGTTGTACTTTTTGACTCCTATGTGCCGCATTACTCCCATGCCAACCTATCTAACTACAAGCGTCGCGCGATGTTCTTTACGTTTAACCCAGCAAGCCAAGGGGAGCATTATGATGCCTATTACGCGATGAAGCACCGAGAGTTCGATAACCCCGCTTTTCACATCGCCACACCGACTGAGCATCAGCTGAGTTGAGCATTTTGGGGCTTTCGCCATTGCACTGTGAGCGCTAGCCCCATCTTCTTCTACCCCAGTGAGTTGATATTTCACTGTCACACTTTGGTTATCAAACTGTCACCTCACTGTCATATCCCGCACACATACTTAATGGTGTAGACCAGAGATGGAATCGATGAGGTTCCGCACAAACCGAGAGTATGAGGGGATATCGATGAGACACACAGCCAAAGCTGGATTGTCAGCACTACTACTGGCCAGCGCCGCGCTGAATGCCAATGCCAAGACGGAACTCACTGTTTACACGGCACTGGAGGCCGATCAACTTCCAGCTTATGCCAAGGCATTTGAACAGCAAAACCCAGAGGTCAAAATCCGCTGGGTGCGCGACTCTACAGGCATCATCACAGCGCGCCTGCTGGCGGAAAAGGCGAACCCGCAAGCCGATGTTGTGCTGGGGTTGGCGGCCACGAGCCTGCTCGTCCTTAAAGATCAACAGATGCTTCAGGGCTACAAGCCAGAGGGAGCGGACAAGCTCAGTGCAAAGTTCATCGATCGCGATGCGCAGCCAAGCTGGGTTGGCATGGATGCCTGGGTCGCTTCTATCTGTTTCAACACTGTCGAGGCGAGCAAGCTGAATCTGCCCGCGCCGACAAGCTGGCAAGATCTGACAAAGCCTGTTTACAAAGGCCACGTGATCATGCCAAACCCCAACTCGTCGGGCACAGGTTTCCTCGATGTTTCTAGCTGGTTGCAGCAGTTCGGTGAGCAAGCTGGGTGGGCGTATATGGATAAGTTACACGGCAATATTTCACGCTACACCCATTCCGGCTCCAAGCCTTGTAAATTGGCTGCAGCAGGTGAGACGCCGATCGGTGTTTCGTTCGCCTATCGCGGCGCTAAGCTCAAGACTAAGGGTGCTCCTATCGAGGTGATCTTCCCAACAGAAGGGCTGGGCTGGGATATGGAAGCGGCCGCTATCGTCAAGGGGACTGATAAGCTCGATGCGGCAAAGGATTTGATGAACTGGGTGGCCACGCGCTCAGCAAACGAGCTTTACAACAAGAGCTATGCCGTTGTCGCCATGCCCGGTGTCGCCAAACCGATTGCCAACTACCCGGCAGATATCGAAGCGCGCATGATAGATAACGATTTTGAGTGGTCTGCGGTCAACCGCGCGCGCATCCTCAAAGAGTGGCAGCAGCGCTACGATGCCAAGAGCGAACCTAAAAAGTAACGCGAACCTACGCTCTAAGCGGCGCACAGCGTCGCTTTTTTATTGGCGTTAACAGCGCCGCTTCACACCTCTCACTGGGAGAAGAGCATGCAATCCCCCTACCTGAAAATACAGCACTTGCAGAAGCATTTCGGCAGTTATCGCGCGCTGCACAACATTTCACTGCAAATAGAGGAGGGCGAATTCGTCTGTTTTCTCGGCCCTTCCGGCTGTGGCAAGACGACCTTGCTGCGTGCTATCGCGGGATTGGAACCAGCTGATGGTGGATGTATTGTTCAAGGTGGGCGAGATGTCAGTGCGCTGGCGCCTAGCCTGCGCGATTTTGGGATCGTCTTTCAGTCCTATGCACTCTTTCCCAATTTGAGTGTGGCAGAGAACGTCGGCTACGGTCTAGTGAACTCGAAGATTGCCAAGGCACAGCGTCGCGAGCGCGTGGCAGCACTGTTACAGCAAGTGGACTTGCCTGGTATTGAAGATAAATTTCCCGCTCAGCTCTCCGGCGGTCAGCAGCAGCGTGTCGCGCTGGCGCGTGCGTTGGCGATGGAGCCAGGCTTGCTGTTGCTCGATGAGCCGCTATCAGCGCTAGATGCTCGGGTGCGTCAGCACTTGCGCAGTGAAATTTGTCAGCTGCAGCGAAAGCTGGGAATCACGACGATTATGGTGACCCACGATCAAGAAGAAGCGCTGACAATGGCTGATCGTATTGTAGTGATGAACGCCGGTGAAATTGTTCAACAGGGGACGCCGCAGCAGATTTATCAGCGGCCAGTTAACGCGTTTGTGGCCAATTTTATCGGCAGTATGAACCTGCTCGATGTCGCCTTGCTCAATGCGTCCACAGTGCTGGTCGGCGGTGTTGAGTACCGCTTAGATGAGCCGGTTGGCAATGGCGCACACAGTGGGCAGCTCGGCTTTCGCCCAGAGTGTGTCAAACTCGGCCTCGCGCAGGGTGGCAATTTAGCGCTTAAAGGCGTGGTGAGCGCACGTATTTTCATGGGGGCCTTCTCTCGTTTACGTATTGCCCTCGATCACCTCTCTATTGAATTGGATGTCGGCAGCGCCAAGTATGCAGAACTTGAGCT
>JBMZCU010000419.1:0-2787 GCA_049613705.1 Pseudomonadales bacterium
ACCGCCCCTTTCCAGTTGCCGTGACGCAGGCTGTACTCGCGTGAGAGGTTTTCTACTTTGAGATGCGGACCCACGGCGCGGGCGCTGTCACTCCAAGATATGCGCTGCTCACTCAATACACACTCTTCAATGTCCACTGGGCGCAGCGATGTCAGGCGCGCATCTTCAGGCATATTAAATTCGGGTATGGCGGCAAAAAGTGCCTGTAGGTACGGGTGTTGCGGGTTTTCAAATAATGCTTGGATGGGCCCGCGCTCAACGACTTCACCGTGGAACATCACCACAACATCATCTGCCATATTAGCCACAACGCCCAAATCGTGCGTGATGAGTAATACCGACATCTTAAATTCTTGTTGCAGCGATTTTATCAGCTGCAAAATCTGCGCTTGTACTGTGACATCTAGCGCGGTAGTTGGCTCGTCGGCAATTAACAGTGAGGGCTGACAAATCAGCGCCATAGATATCATTGCCCGCTGACGCAGTCCGCCTGAGAGCTCAAATGGGTATTGACGCAGCGCCTTTTCAGGATCGGGAAAGCCTGTTTTTTGCAACATGCTGAGCACTTGTTGCTCAACGGCTTCTCTGTTGACCTTATGGTGAAGAATCAGTGCTTCGCCGATCTGATCGAGCAACGTGTGCACGGGCGACAGCGACACCATAGGTTCTTGAAAGATAATGCTAATCTCGTTGCCGCGCAGGGCCTGCATCGCCTTTGATCTCGGTGCAAGCTGCGCTATATCGACAACCGTATTACCACGATCGTAGAGTATTTCTCCGCTGCTGATGTGGCCGTTTGCGGGCAGAATGCCAAGTATCGCCTGTGCCGTGACCGACTTGCCCGATCCTGACTCACCGACAATAGCAACTGTTTTTCCCTTTGCAATTTCGAAGCTAACATCTTTTACCGCACTGACTGCTGAGCCGTGCACGGTGAAATCCACCGCTAAATTTTTGACCTCAATAAGAGGGGTAGCGAACTCGCCCATCAAAAAAATCCAATAAAAATAGCCTTCCTAGCCTAGTCTTGTTGTTATCCAGAGCAGATAATGACAGCATTGCACACGGATCGCAAAGCAAACCTAGTAAAAAGCGAAAACTCTCTATTTTTCAGCGATGTCTGCTTTAAATAACCAGCCTTCGGGCGAACTTTCGTCTGGCATTAAACTCTACTTTCACATCACTTATTAAGCCCCTACGAGGAAAGACATGAAGTACCTAGTTACCGGTGTCGCCGGTTTTATCGGCAGCGCTACAGCTGCAGCACTGCTCGATGCTGGACACAGCGTGGTCGGTATTGACAACCTCAATGACTATTACAGCGTATCACTGAAACAAGACCGCTTGGCGCACCTGGAGAGCAGAGAGAGCTTCACCTTTAAGGTGCTCGATATTGCCGATCGCGATGCGCTCGCAGCGCTTTTTGAGGAGCATGCTTTTGAGCGTGTCATTCATTTGGCCGCGCAAGCTGGCGTGCGTTACTCGCTGCAAAATCCAATGGCTTATATCGATTCAAATATGCTGGGTATGGCGGCAATACTAGAGGGGTGTCGACACAGTGGGGTCCAACATTTAGTGTTCGCCTCCTCCAGCTCTGTCTACGGTATGAATGAAAAAATCCCCTTTGCCGAAGATGATGCCGTAGATCATCCCGTATCCCTGTATGCTGCGACTAAAAAATCTAACGAGCTCATGGCCCACAGCTATGCTCATTTATATCAACTGCCGGTAACTGGATTGCGCTTCTTTACAGTTTATGGGCCCTGGGGGCGACCAGATATGGCCCCTTTCCTCTTTACGGATGCCATCGCAAATGACAGGCCCATCAAAGTGTTTAATCACGGTAAGATGCTCCGTGACTTTACCTACATAGATGACATTGTCGAAGGCGTTATGCGGATTCAGGACTGTCCGCCGCAAGCCAATCCAAACGATGCTTTAAATAGTCCGGCGACAGCGCGCGCGCCTTATCAAATACTCAATATCGGCAATAACGAACCCATTGAACTGAGTCGCTTTATCGGCGCAATTGAAAAGGCTCTTGGCAAGCGCGCTCAAAAGGAAATGCTGCCTATGCAGGACGGTGATGTGCCGCGCACCTATGCCGATATAGACAGGCTCAATGCGCTCACAGCCTTTAAGCCAGAAACAGATATTGAATCTGGCATGCAGGCGTATGTCGATTGGTACCTAGATTACTACCGCTAAAGGGAGTGTGCTCATGATCGCACCTTGTAGTGCTTGGCAGGCACTCTTCATGCGAGAGAACTTGCCGTGATAACGCTGGGTTTGAGGGGCAGCAGCCCTTAGAGTGCAATATTAAGTTGCCCGATTGACCACTGCCCATCGCGATAGATAAAGTGCTGGGCACAGTGAAAATCCAACGCATGGGGCGGCTTATCGAGCATAGGCCAGTTTGCGGCCTGTGCATAGATAGCGCGAATAACACCTTTGTGGGCAACACACCCTAGCGCTTGATAGGTGCTGCTAGATACTAACATCTGCGCCCACTCAGTAACGCGGTGCGCTACCATGCGCGGTGATTCTCCTTGTGGCGGGAGCAAATCAAAGCCCTGCGCTTCAGCAGCCGCAAAGCCTTGCGGGTCGCGCGCGCGTAAGTCACTGAGTGTTTGGCCTTCCCAATCACCCCAGTTCATTTCAATTAATGCCTGCTCTGATGCGGCATTTACCCCAAGTAACTGGGCTGTTTCGCGGGCCCTCAGCAAAGGGCTTGAAAACCAGTCGAGAGCTGCGAGCGCGGGCGGCAGCTTATAGTTGGCAATTTGG
>JBMZCU010000420.1:0-2777 GCA_049613705.1 Pseudomonadales bacterium
AGCCGAGCATTTCAAATAGCGCGTCGTAAAGAGGCCGAAGGTAAGGGTCTACTTTCTGTGATAAGTCACCGGGAAGAAACCCGAGTTTTTCACCGGCCTCAACAGCGGGGCGCACTAAGAGAATTCGCTCGATTTCCTCACGATCTAGCGCCTCGACGGCGCAGGCAACGGCAAGGTAGGTTTTTCCGGTGCCGGCGGGGCCAATCCCGAAGTTGATATCGTGGGTAAAAATGGAGCGCACGTACTTTTGCTGATTGGGGCCACGCGGCTTGATACGCAGTTTATGTGCGTGAATGATCAAGTTTTCATCTGCAGCACCGCGGTTTATCTCGGTATTCTGTTCGATGCCTGATTGCTGTAGGCATAAATGAACCTGTTCGAGGTCAATCGTTCTGCCCTCGCAAGCTTCTTTGTACAGTTGCTTGAGTAAATCAGCTACTTTTTCAACAACGCTACTGTCACCGGTGACTTGAAAGTCTTGCCCGCGGTTATTGATAATCACATTGAGGCGCTTTTCAATCAGCTTCAAGTGCTCATTGTACTGACCGCACAGTGAGGCAAATGCCTCCGGCTCAATGTGAGAAAGGCTGAAGTTGATCGATTTGCTACTGTTCAAAAGAGCGTGCTCCCTCTCTAGGTATTAGTGGAAAGTTGTTTCGGCTTCGTCGAGCTCGCTGCTAATCAGTGAGCCCAGAAGTGAATTAGTGTAGGCCTCTTCAATTTTTACAGTAGCGAAGCGCCCAATAAGGTCGGGATTATCGCAGCGGAAATTCACCACGCGATTGTTTTCAGTGCGTCCAGAGAGCATCCCCGGGTCCTTTTTGGAATAGGCGTTGACCAAGATACGTTGCTCGCTGTCCACCATTAGGCGGCTGATGCGCTGGGCGTTCTGGTTGATACGCGCTTGTAAAATGTGTAGACGCTGCTTTTTGGTCTCCTCGCTCACAGTATCGGGAATATCTGATGCAGGAGTCCCAGGGCGGCGGCTATAGATAAAGCTAAAGGAGATATCAAAGCCGATATCGTCGATCAGTTTCATGGTCTGCTCAAAGTCAAAGTCCGTTTCGCCGGGGAAGCCAATGATAAAGTCGGAGGAGAAGCAAATATCCGGGCGCGCTTTCTTGATGCGGCGCATCTTCGATTTGTACTCTAAGGCGGTGTGGCCGCGTTTCATCGCCATTAAAATGCGGTCTGAGCCCGACTGTACCGGTAAATGTAAATGACTGACTAATTCAGGGACATCCTCGTAGGCTTCGATGAGTGAGTCCGTAAATTCGACTGGATGCGAAGTGGTAAAGCGGATGCGATCGATACCGTCAATCCCTGCTACCAAGCGGATTAATTCTGCTAGGTCGGCGATTTCTCCGTCGCTGGTGTCGCCGCGGTAGGCGTTGACGTTTTGCCCGAGTAAGTTAACTTCGCGCACGCCCTGTTCGGCAAGTTCAACGCACTCGGCGAGTACGTCATCTAGTGGACGGCTGACTTCTTCACCACGGGTGTAAGGCACAACACAGAAAGTACAGTACTTACTGCACCCCTCCATCACCGAGACAAACGCCTCAGCGCCTTCTACTTTAGGGGCGGGGAGTGCATCAAATTTCTCGATTTCAGGGAAGCTGACATCGACCACGCCTTTTTTGCCTTGGTGGGTTAGGTCTATCATTTCGGGCAGGCGGTGCAGTGTTTGCGGGCCAAAGATCATATCGACAAAGGGCGCACGTTTGAGAATGTTGTCACCTTCTTGGCTGGCGACACACCCGCCGACGCCAATTTTGAGGTCCGGGTTCTTCTCTTTAAGTTTGCGCCAGCGACCGAGCTGGTGGAATACTTTTTCCTGCGCCTTTTCGCGAATCGAACAGGTGTTAAGCAGCAAGACATCAGCCTCATCGGCTTCATCTGTCAGTTCCAGTTCATGGCTTTCGCCCAGTAGATCTGCCATTCGCGAAGAGTCGTACTCGTTCATTTGACAACCGTGAGTTTTGATAAATAGCTTCTTCGCCATCTTGCACCTTAGTTCTTGATTTCGCTGTGTATCTATTATTAACCCGTCGGGTTAAACAGGGGAGACCCCAAATTTGAGTTGATCACCGAGTTATTAATACCCCAGCTCAACTGATCAGAGACCGAGCATTATACTTGCCCTGCAAGTGCATTTATAGCTCTTTCGCAATTCTGCACTCAGTGTTTGGAGGGCGCTATACGCGTACTGACAGAATATAGAAATTCTATCGGAGCAGGCTTGAACTCATGCACAATGCCCCAATACTGAGGGCATTAGAAATCAACTCTACAAGGTGTGTAATGAGCCTTGTCTGTAAGTGGGAAAATCAAAATGGCTAAAGATGATACGGTTTATCGTGTCACTTTCATCAATCAAGATAAAGTGTGTGAAGTGTATGTAAAGCATGTGTTCCAGAGCGATATTTGGGGCTTTATTCAGCTGGAGGACTTTATCTTTGGCCACCGCTCTGAGCTATTGGTTGACCCAGGAGAAGAGAAACTAAAGCAGATGTTTGGCTCGGTAAAAAGCTCGTTTATTCCAACGCAAGCTGTGCTGCGTATCGATGAAGTAGAACAAGCGGGGGTTGCTAAGCTTAGTGAAGCTAAGGGTAAGGTTACACCTTTCCCCTCTGCTCCTGTACCGCGCGCTTAAAGATTTTGCGGGCAATAATGCTATACAGCCCGCACTTTTAGGGGGCTGTTACAGGCAGACACTGCCGCCGCGGTTATTGAGTAAGCGTGAGGCGGAGGCAACTTCGACACTGCCATCTGAAAAG
>JBMZCU010000421.1:0-2769 GCA_049613705.1 Pseudomonadales bacterium
CAATGGTGGTACATCCTGTACCACATCCGTCATCTAAATAGGTGCCGGGTTAATAACTCTTCATCCTCCAGAAAATTCGACCTACTTGCGCGCAAATACTTGATTATCAGGGCTCGCACTGGCTTATCGCCAGCGTAGGCACATCCATGTGCCACTATTAACCCGGCATAAGTTCACGCCGGATACCTATAAAAGGTCGATAAAGCGCTTGGCGGCATTGGAGAGCGTGCGCTCGCGGTGATAGATATAACCCAGCTCACGGTACAGTGGCGCCTGGCCTGTGTTAAGCACGCACAGACTCTCATCTATCATGCTGTGGGGCAGTAAGCTCCAGCCCAGGCCATTGCTGACCATCATTTTTACTGTGTCCAAATAATTGGTCGACATAGCCACTTCTAAACTCAACCCCTGTTGGGTGAAGCGCTGCGCGGTAATCTGGTAGGTAAAGGTCTGCGGTTCAGAGAGAATGGCGCTGTGCTCGCCGAGCTCTTCCAAACAGACCTTAGAGCGCTCGGCCAGTGGGTGGTCTTTGGCGACCACAAACTCCATAGTATCCGTCCACACGGTCTTAGCGCAGATCACCGGATCGGGCAGCGGCGCCATGGTAATCAGCGCCAGCTCTAAATAGCCCTTGACCACACCTTCGTAGGCAGCTTCTGATTCGCCAAAGCTCAAGTTTAATTCCACTTGAGGGTAACGGCGATTGAAAGTACGCAATGCTTTAGGTAAACGGTGCAGCCCGATGTGATGGCTAGAGGCCAAGGAAAGTGTTCCCTGAATTTGTTGATCTAAATTGTCGATCACAGTGCGCGCATCTTGAAAGCTCATCAGTATCTTTTCGGCACAGGGCAATAACGCCAGCCCCGCGCTGGTCAGTGTCACCTGACGCCCGATGCGATCGAACAGCTTTTTATCCAGCTGCGCCTCTAATTGCGCGATGCGCTTGCTCATCGCAGACTGGGTAATAAAGAGCTGCTCGGCGGCGGCAGAGAAGGAGCCAGTGCGCGCGACGGCAGTAAAGGCCTGTAAATTATTAGTATCCATCGTCAGAGATCCATGTATTCCTAGTGGGAATAGTTTACATAAAAAATATGAATTTGTGTTGTTTTGGCGCAAGCCTTAAAATAGCCGCCAAGTTAGAGGTGCACTAGATAACGTGCCCTAGAAGATAAGACTGTCAGAACGGAAAAGTTACTGGCGGCGAACGTGACAAGGAGCAAAAAATGGCCGGAAAAACCCTTTACGATAAATTATTTGACGCGCACTTAGTGCGTGCCAATGACGATGGTAGCGCACTGCTGTACATCGATTTACAACTGTTGCACGAGGTGACCTCACCGCAGGCTTTTGAAGGGCTGCGCATTGCTGGGCGCAAACCGTGGCGTTTAGATGCCAACTTGGCAACCCCGGACCACAACGTGCCAACCACGAAGCGCGACGGCGGTGTCCAAGAGATTGTCGATCCAATTTCGCGTATCCAGGTACAGACCTTAGATGACAACTGTGAAGACTTCGGCATTTTGGAATTCAAGATGAACGACCAGCGCCAGGGCATCGTACACGTTGTCGGCCCGGAGCAGGGCGCGACGCTGCCGGGGACTACCGTTGTCTGCGGCGACTCGCACACGGCAACACACGGTGCTTTTGGTGCACTGGCACACGGTATCGGCACCTCTGAAGTTGAGCACGTCTTGGCGACCCAGTGCCTGATTACCCGCAAGATGAAGAACATGCTGGTCTCGGTCGAGGGTGAACTCGGCCACGGTGTTACGGCGAAAGATATCGTATTGCACGTGATCGGCATCTTAGGTACAGCAGGTGGTACAGGTTGCGCCATCGAGTTTGGCGGCAGCGCCATTGAAGCGCTTTCTATGGAAGGGCGCATGACTATCTGCAACATGGCCATTGAAGCGGGCGCGCGCGTCGGTTTGGTCGCCGTAGATCAAACCACTATCGACTACGTTAAAGGACGTCCTTTCGCGCCTAAAGCGGAGCTGTGGGATCGCGCCGTTGAAGCGTGGGGCGATTTGCACTCCGATAGCGATGCTGAGTTCGACTCTGTCATCCGCGTAAATGCTGCAGATATTGAGCCGCAAGTCACTTGGGGCACCTCACCTGAGATGGTGGTCTCGGTAAACGCTAACGTGCCGAACCCAGGCGCTGAGAGCGATCAAGTAAAAAGCGAAGGTATGGAGCGCGCCCTTCAGTACATGGGGCTGCAAGCCGATCAGGCGATTACTGATATCGCACTAGATCGCATCTTCATCGGCTCGTGCACCAACTCGCGTATCGAAGACATGCGCGATGCAGCGCGCGTCGTTGAGGGCCGCAAAGTCGCCGGCAACATCAAAGAGGCGATTGTGGTACCAGGCTCTGGCTTAGTGAAAGCTCAAGCGGAAGCTGAAGGCCTGGATGCCATTTTCACTGCGGCCGGTTTTGAATGGCGCGAGCCAGGTTGCTCGATGTGTCTAGCAATGAACCCAGATAAGTTGGGCTCAGGTGAGCACTGCGCATCTACTTCGAACCGCAACTTCGAGGGTCGCCAGGGCAATGGCGGGCGCACTCACTTAGTGAGCCCTGCGATGGCAGCTGCAGCGGCAGTTGCGGGTCATTTTGTCGATGTACGTGAGATGGTGGAGGCCTAAGATCATGAAAAAGTTTGAAAAGCACCAAGGATTAGTCGCGCCTTTAGACCGTGTAAACGTCGACACCGATATGATTATCCCCAAGCAGTTCTTGAAGTCTATCAAGCGCTCGGGCTTTGGTAAG
>JBMZCU010000422.1:0-2750 GCA_049613705.1 Pseudomonadales bacterium
GCGCTCAGTTAGTGAAAATCGAGCGCTGAAGGTGCTTTTTAACGCGTGTCATTGTGCTTAAAATCCCAGTTTTTTAGTTGTTATTTCAGACGCATAGGATCGTGATAGCACTGTGTAGAGCGCACGTTGGCCGAAATATAAAAAATTGCGTGTAACAGTGCGCTTTGCCCCGTGTTTTAAGATAGAATACTGGCCGTGAGACTCCGCCGTATCGAATGTGCGGAGCATAATAATGAAAAACCTGAGTGCTTGTTTACGCGCGAGCATGTTGATCATCTAGCTGATGACGTCGAATGAAAGACGTGCAGGCGTTCTTTATGACCGATAGAACGTTCCCATCAAACAGAGTCAAGATGTGTAAGCGGCCTCTAGATAAAAGTTTGAGACGGAGATAAAAATGATTACCGGTAGTATTGTGGCACTAGTGACTCCCATGCATTCCAATGGCGATATAGACTGGTCTTCGCTCGATAAACTTGTCGAATTTCATATCGAAAAAGGCACCTCATCTATTGTTGCAGTGGGAACTTCGGGCGAGTCGGCGACTCTGAGCCCAGCGGAGCACTGTGCTGTGATTGAGCGCGTAGTGAAAACAGTAGCCGGTCGTATCCCGGTTATTGCTGGAACGGGAGCCAATAATACCCGAGAGGCAATTGAGCTGAGTATTGAGGCTAAAAAGGCGGGCGTAGATGCTTGCCTGTCAGTCGTTCCTTACTACAATAAGCCGACGCAAGAGGGTATGTACCTGCACTTTAAAACGATTGCAGAAGCCGTGGATATTCCACAGATTTTGTACAATGTACCTGGTCGCACGGTCGCCGATATGGCCGAGGAGACAACACTGCGTCTAGCGCAGTTGCCGAACATCATTGGGATTAAAGATGCGACAGGTGATGTCGAGCGTAACCGCTCACTGGTGGCTAACGCCCCCGAAGGGTTTGCGGTTTACTCGGGTGATGATCCGACCGCCGTTGAGCTGATGCTAGCAGGTGGTCACGGCAATATTTCAGTGACGGCCAATGTGGCGCCGGCGCAAATGGCCGAGTTGTGTAAGTTGGCTATTGCCGGTGAGCGCGATGCAGCTGTTGCACTTAATGAATCACTGATGCCGTTACATCGCAATCTCTTCGTCGAGGCCAACCCTATCCCAGTGAAGTGGGGTGTAGCCAAGATGGGATTGATGGAGGCGGGGATTCGCCTGCCATTGACGCCATTATCTGAGCAGTATCATGCCATCGTTGAAGAGGCGATGCGCAGCTGCGATCTTGTCTGAGGAGCTGACGCGCTTCTTGGATTAATAGCGCCGCGCACTGCGCGGCGAATACAACATTAGCTTAGGCCCTGGTGCTCAGGGCGAGTCAATACGAGAGACACGTTTATGCCTTTAAGTCGCTATCGAAAACCCTTTGTTAAAGCTAAGTCAGTAGCTGGACGCGGCCGCGCGGTTGCACCTTTATGCAGCGTGCTCTTAGGGGCTGGATTGCTGGCGGGGTGCAGTACTTCGGTACTGACCGATAACGCACTCTACGGTGAGAATGGGCTTATTCACGACCGCACGCGTGACTACCAAAAGGCACAGCAGGGTAAGGCACTGGAAA
The DNA here is from genome assembly GCA_049613705.1 of Pseudomonadales bacterium. Taxonomy (GTDB): domain Bacteria; phylum Pseudomonadota; class Gammaproteobacteria; order Pseudomonadales; family Balneatricaceae; genus Rs1. Next base: position 1,599 of record JBMZCU010000422.1, read on the forward strand.
TTCCGCCACACCTCAAAGCAAAACAAACCCAGGATATCCTCGATATTCCGGCGCTCGGTGTCGCCGGTGAGGCCATTGACGACGTCAAACGCCCTGAGTATTTCTATGCCGATTCAGGCTCTGAAAGTGTCAACCTAAAGAGTTCTGCCAAGGGTAAAACCCTGATTGTTGACGAGCCTATCGGCTTGGTGTGGAGCAAAGCACAGCAGTTCATGGAGTTCAATAATTTGGGCATCAGTTCAGCTGATCCGGCCAGTGGCAGTATCGTCAGTGATTGGATTCTCGTAAAGGGTGATGAGAATTCTGCAATCGGCGGTTGGCTTAAGAAAATCACGTTACAGCGGGTGAAAGAGGATACGCAGAATAAATTGCGTATCGCACTAAAACCGGATACCAAAGATCCGCGGCGTACCGAAATTAGCATGGCACATGTGCTGTACCCGGCCAGCCAAGAGGTGGCAAACATCGATTGGAACAAAGAGGCCAATGACCTCTCTTACAAGCAAGATATGCTCTACGAGCTGTTGCGCTTTATGAGCAAGGCGACCAATGGAACTCAAGGTAGCGGTTATCTCGCCAGTCGAGTGCAAAATACTAAGCGTCCAGGGGCAGTGCTCTTTGGCCGCAATGCCAATGGTAAGCCGGCACTTAAAATCAGTGGTGGTATCGATCAAGCGTGGGCGCTGGTTAATCAGTCACTCGATTTTGCCAACATCGATGTCGGTACCCGTGATCGTGAGGACAAAGCCTTTTATTTGACATTTACCTCAGTGACACCGCGAGTGGAGAAAGAGCAGAGTTTCTTTGAATGGTTGCACGGCGATCGCGGTCCGATTACGTTATCAAGCTTTGGTTTTGCCACTGAAGATGATGCCTCGGCCAAAGAAGGTATTAGTTATAGTGCTAAAGGTCAGGTGAGCTCTAGCAAGGAGCTATCATTGACTGACCCGCAACACCCTGCGAACCAAGATGGCTATAAGATTTGGCTCGGTGGCAAGGTTGTCTATAACTTCAGCCGCGGCTTTAACAAGGGCTTCTTCAACTCACAGACTAACCTTTACGAGCTGACAGCACCTTATCAGGTTCGCTTGAAGCAGCGCGGTGACGCTGTCTTTATCACAGTGTTAGACGATAAAGGCAAAGAGGCGGCAG
>JBMZCU010000423.1:0-2750 GCA_049613705.1 Pseudomonadales bacterium
TCTGGCGGCTTTTTGCGAAAACCCTTGATTTTAAAGGGCTCGCATTGGCCTCCGACCAATGGTGGTACATCCTGTACCACATCAACCCATCATCTAAATAGATGTCGGGTTAATAATTTACCTTGCAGGCCGTGGTGGCCTTTTTGTTAGCCTCCAGGCAGATAATTTCATCGAAAGCCTCACCCGCCAGATCGCTGTACTGCTCAATCAGCACTCTTGATAGCGTAGAGCGCTCGCGCCAGCGTTTAAAAAATTTGCCGAGTAATTCTCCGTTCGGATCTTTGAGTATTTCCCACTGCTTGGCTGAAAGATCATTGCCCGGCACGCCTTTGACAAACTGATAGGCACGCTCGGCTGCCCGTATTACTTCATCGATTTCCCCTGCGTGTTCAGCGTAGGGAGACTCCGCCTTGGCGAGCAATGTCAGTACATCCGCCTTGAGCGAAGTGGCATTTTCATACGCTGTGGCACTGTAGGGGCCTATCAGTGGCGCACAGCCATAGAGCATCAGCAAAAATGTGAGTAACCAAGTTCTACAACTTACTAGTTTTCGCATAGGTACCTCCTATTGGCAGGCGCCAAGAACACTGTGGCGGTGTACACCCACCTCGATGCCCGCGTTGCTATTGCACAGTGCAGCTGCACCACACGCCTACTCATTCTCAAACGCCCTCGCGCATTTAAACATCCCACAAATGACTAATTTCAGCGCATTGCCGCTAGGGCGCTGAATTTTGCTATCATTGCGCCAGCTAACCTCTCAACGGAACGAGATCCGATGCCTCAAATCCTTCTCATCGAAGATGAAGCGGCGATTGCCGACAACGCCCTCTACGCACTGCGCGACGAAAACTTCAGCGTAGAGTGGTTCGATTTAGCCGCACCAGGCCTTGAATATCTGCGCCGCGAAAGCGTCGACTTGGTGATCTTAGACGTCGGCCTTCCGGACATGTCCGGCTTTGATCTGTGCAAGCAGATTCGCGAGTTCAGCTCTGTGCCACTGATCTTTCTCACCGCGCGCGACAGCGAGATCGACCGCGTGGTCGGGCTGGAAATAGGCGCCGACGACTACGTCACAAAACCCTTCAGCCCGCGCGAGTTGGCTGCCCGCGCCAAAGCTATCCTGCGCCGCCAGACCCTCAACCAGGCCCCGACGTCCCCCTCTAACACGGCTCCCTGCGCCTTTAGTATCGACAGTGCCAAGCGCCAGATTTGCTATCGCGCTCGTGCACTCGCGCTCAGCAGTTACCAGTACGGCGTGCTCGAGAAGCTGCTGAGCCAACCCGAGCGCGTATTCACCCGCGAGCAGTTGATGGATGCGGTCTGGCCCGAGCACCAAGAGAGTTTAGACCGCGCGGTAGATACCACCATCAAGCAGCTGCGCGCCAAATTGCGCGCGATCGACGACAGCGCCGAGCCCCTAGTGACCCACCGCGGGGTCGGCTACAGCATTCAAGACAGGTAAGCGCCGATGAGCCTCTCCAGCCGTATTTTCCTTGCCTATTTTGCAATTTTGGGTATCGCCGTATACATGGTATTGAATGTCTTCATGTCTGAGATAAAGCCCGGGGTGCGCCAGTCTACCGAGGACACCCTAGTCGACATGGCCAACTTGCTGGCCGAGGTTGTGCGCGATGACACCCGTGACAACACTTTGGCAAGCAGCGAATTCGGCGATCAGATCACGCGCTTTTTGAACCGCACCTATCGCGCCAAAATATTCGACGTCGAGAAATACGACAGCTCACTGCGCATCTACATCACAAATAAACACGGCATCGTACAGTACGACTCAGCAGGGCTCGCCCTAGGGGCGGACTACTCCCAGTGGAATGATGTCTATCTGACACTGCGCGGTAAATACGGTGCGCGCTCGACCCCAGCTACCGCCGACGATCCCTCGACCACTGTGATGCACGTGGCCGCGCCGATCCGCGAAGGCGATGAGATTATCGGTGCTATCACCGTGGCCAAAACTAACCGCTCGCTGCAGCCCTTCATCGACATGGCACGCCAGAAGATAGAGCTGCGCGGCATCGCGCTGATTCTGCTCTCAGTGATCGCCGCGCTAATTCTCTCCTACTGGTTGACCGCCTCAATCCGCAAGTTGACCCGCTACGCCGACGACACTGCCAGTGGCGCGCGCCTGGCACCGCCCAAGCTCTCTGAGCGCGAGCTGGTCAAGCTCGCCCAGGCGATGGACAACATGCGCGAGCAGCTCGAGGGCAAAGAGTACGTCGAAAAGTATGTGCATGCCCTAACGCACGAACTCAAGAGCCCAGTCTCGGCGATCAAGGGCGCCGCAGAAATCATCGACGAGCAGATGCCCGCTGCTGAGCGCGCACGCTTTCTCCACAATATCCACACCCAGAGCGAGCGCCTCGAGGTGATGATCAACAAGATGCTCGAACTGGCCAAGCTGGAGAAGTGCGAGGTACTCGACGAGGCACAGCAAGTCGATCTCGGCGAACTCATCGGGCAGTTAAAGCAGGCGAAAAAGGTACAGCTCGAGGAAAAGGCAATAACCCTCAAGCTGGAAGTGCCAACGCAAGTGTCTCTCAACGCCGATGCTTTTCTACTGCTGCAGGCGCTCGACAACTTAGTGCAAAATGCCATCGATTTCAGCCCACAAGGTGGCACAATAGCGCTCACAGTCACCGTGCGCGAGCGCATTGTGATTCAGGTCAAGGACTGGGGCAGTGGTATTCCGCAGTACGCGCAAGATAAAATCTTCGAGCGCTTCTACTCAC
>JBMZCU010000424.1:0-2748 GCA_049613705.1 Pseudomonadales bacterium
TTGCCATTGTCAGATATATAGATTGCGCCAGCAGTGCACTTGGAACGTGCAAAAAGATAATACGGTAACTGTTACCCTGATAGCGTTCAGGTGGAGCAAACAGCAGCCCCCATACGACGCCGACTAGCAGTAATGCAATCGCCGCAACTGCAAAATACGGCAGCAGCTTGCCGCATATTTGATAGCTCCACTTGGGGGAGGCCAGCTGGTAAAACCACTTGGGCATAACTTGCTTCTTTGTCATCTAACTACTCACAGATATTCTCAACGATGCTGCTATCGCAAAGGGAGCCAGCACCAAGCTCAACAAAAATAACGCCCCTAATATGGCCAAGTAAGCACTGACAGGCAGCCCCTGACTTGCCGCTTGGACGCTACTCGCGCCAAAAATCAACACCGGGATATACAGCGGCATGACCAGCAGGGAAATCAGCACACCGCCCTTTTTTAGGCTCACGGTGAGCGCTGCAGCAATCGCTCCAATTAAACTGAGCGTTGGTGTACCTATCAATAGCGACATAATCAATTCAGGCATGGCTTCTACAGGTAAAAACAGCACAACACCGAGCACAGGGGCAATAAGTGCCAGTGGAAGGCCTGTGGTTAGCCAGTGTGCACATGTCTTTGCCAGCGCAACCACATACATAGGTTCAGGGCTAATCAACAACTGCTCCAATGTGCCATCGTCATAGTCTGACTTAAACAACGTATCCAGTGACAACAGAGTGGCCAGCAGTGCACACACCCAAATAACTCCCGGCGCTATTTGTTGTAAAAAACTACCCAGTGGACTGACACCCAGTGGGAACAGTGCAGCAACCATGACACAAAAAAGTAGCGGATTTAGTAAATCACTGCGCCGCCTAAACGCGAGTAAGAGATCGCGTTTGAGCTCTGCCGTAAAGAGTGCACCCATCTGACTGCGAGCACTATTGTCCAGTGAATCAGACATTAAGTTCCCCGGCATCCAAATTTAATTGCGTTAGCGCACCGCCAATCGACATCTCTTGATGGGTTGTTATGATCACAGCCCCACCTTGTGAAAGAAAGCGCTGAAGGTGCGTTTCTAGCGCAGCAACCCCTTGTTTGTCGATAGCGGTAAAGGGTTCATCCAACACCCACACACTGCCCTGGGGATTGACGTGCATATAAAGTCTTGCAAGGTTCACCCGCCGCTTTTGTCCTGCTGAGAGCTGATTACAAAAAGCATCATCATACTCTGCCAAGCCTACACGCTCGAGTGCCTCATCTATCTTGCGAGCTTCAAGACGAGGCTGGATTTTACAATACCATTCAAGGTTTTCGCGTACTGTTAGGCCCGCTTTAATGCCTTGTTGATGCCCGAAATATAACAGCGCCTCGCGAAAGTCGTCCGACACGTCACCAGTAGGCGCCTTGCAATAGTAAACATCGCCGTCATAGCTTTGATGCAATCCGCAGAGTATACGCAGCAGCGTCGATTTACCGCTGCCATTTTTACCGACCACCTGAATTAGCTGACCGCTGTGCAGCGAAAACGACAAGTTTTCAAACAGTACGCGCTCGTCCCTTTCACAACACAGGTCGCTCGCGCTTAATACTTCTGTCAAATGCATCCCCGGATTTTGGTGGCGCTTCACTGTGAACTGGCTTTAAAAAAGCACCTAATGGCCGATACGTTATACAGCGCTCTCTAGCGCAGTATTTTATTGGCGCGTATTATAAACACTTATTCTCGCAAGTGGCATTGTTATAGATCACTATATTCTCGCAGCGAGTAAGCCAAGAGAAAGACACTCGTGATGCACTTGGCATGAAGCGTTATACCAGAGCAAGCAGTGCATAAAAGGCCGTACGCGCACAATAGACAGACAGCATGGACAGTTGTAATAGACGATGATGTGCCCGCTAAATTTAACCACAGGAACTAGCGATGGATGCGGTTTTAACAAGACCAGTCACTGTAATCAGCGCCAGCGCTAGCAATAGCACCCAAAGTAGCGCAGCTAAACTACCCGCAGAGCAAAGTGTCAAAGCGACGATTACCCACGTCAGCACAGACCCTAAAGCACCTGACACGCAGCGGGTTCGCTTGAGTACACCACACGGAGCTGTAGAGCTCACGGTAAAAGCCGATCCGAATACATTACAGCGCGGTGCGCAGGTTTCTGTCGAGCGCAGCGCTACAGGGGACGTAAAACTCACACTCCCACAGCCTCAACAACTTAAGCCTCAAGTTCAGCCTCAGCCAAGTACTTCAAGCACTCTCAATCAAACCCAACAGGGAAATCGCGTACTTAATGCTCCTGTTCTGATTAACGCCAGTGGCCAGACACTCGCCGCTATCGAAAAGCTTTTGCCCCAAGGACAGAGTGTTAACGCTCAAATCATCAAACCAAATCTCAACTTGAGCGTTTTATTACAAAATACACACGCCGTTAAAACAACTGTATCACCCCCCCCGAGCGGCATGATCATTACACACGCCCAACCCTCGGTACAGACAGCAGCTACAGCTGTAACACAACAGGGACTAGCTCAATCTCAAAACGCTCCCTCTGTGCCTCCCTCACCAAGCGGCACTGGAACCTCCTCGCCCGCTGCTACTACGCCTAATAGTACAATCAACAGCACACTACAGACGCCAGTAAACACGCCCGGCGGCGGCCAAGGCACCACGGTTTCTCAGGCATCGGGTACGACACCAACATTTACAGCACCAGCACCAGCACCAGCACCAGCACCAGCACCAGCACCAGCACCAGCACC
>JBMZCU010000425.1:0-2742 GCA_049613705.1 Pseudomonadales bacterium
TGCGAGTTGCCTTGCGTGGGGCCGAGTTGGTGATAGTAGACACCCACTTGTGCGTTGTCCCAATCTAGGGGGATATTGAACGCTTGCCCTTTGGATAAGCTAAGCGTGTCGAGTACGTCTTGGTTGTCTTCTTGGATAGTAATGTTCAATGAGACGTCACTTTTTGTGTAAACCAAACGGTTTTTCAGTGTGCTGGCAATATTATCAAGCGCCTCATTAGACTGTTCATCAGCCTCGCTGAGGCTGATTGTCACGGTGTCATTGTGATAAGGATCTTTGGACCAATCATAGCTAAGGGCTGCGGGCTTTTTAGGATATTCAATTGCGCTGTAGATTTCAGCTTCAGCTTGCTTGCGATCGGTGACGGGCTTGTGAAAGGTCACTTCGACTTCTGGGGCGCAACCTGCGATGAGGAGCAAACTGCTGAGTAGGGCACATCTTTTTTCAAGCATGTGATAAATCCTTTTTAATTGGCCACAAGGGCATGGGCATTCGACATCGTGTCTCGAGCGGGCATTATAGAGTGGGACGGATTTAGAATTTTGCCTAATACGTTAGGTGGAATGCAGATTAGGAGAAAGGCTGGGTTGCGGGCCTGAAGTGACCTGTTCAAAGCCTGAAGCTGTGAGCATACTTGGGCAGCACTTAGGGGACGATTTAGACGTAAGCTCTGCTAGTTCTGTATTCGCGCTGTGCTTCGGCAAGCTGGTAGAGGTAGGCGTGCTAACCCTGATCCAGTACTGCACTTTGTAAAGGTTTCGGCGTTCGGCGTGCCAATCCTGCTTTTACATTGTGTTGTGAAGGGTTCGGAGTTAGATGCGCTAATCCAGCTTCCACGCTGTGTTTTATGAAGGCTTCTGAGTTAGACGTACTAATCCTGCTCCCGCAGTGTGTGTTGCAAAGGCTTTTGAGGTAGATGTACCAATCCAGCTCCCGCGCATCCATGCGCTCCACTGGATACTTACATCCATGTAATAACTTTACTTATTTTCTGTTGGTTCAGACTGTATTAATATCTAGGCTCGTTTTAGTAAAGCTTGATACAGGGATGTGAATGGACGCATTTGATTATCCGCAGTTGCTGCACTGCGAGGCCATGCGCCAGGGGGAGGATACCCAAAACCGCTATCTGATACTCGTCGCCGCAAAAGTACAAGATACGCTGCGCTTGGATGAGTTCGTCAGCCAACACTTGGCCGATAAAGGTTATATCTTCCTCTATACCGAACAGTCGCAAAGCGCACAGCACTATTTTGAGCGCGCTGGTACCTACAGCGCGCAAGCGATGAGCTTGTGCCAGTCCCTAAACGCGCAGTCGCCTATTGTGAGCCAGCAAGTCGCTGTCTTGCGCAGTGTCGAGCAGGCGCAATCATCTCCCAACTTTGTAAAGTTTGAGGCCATGGACACTCCTAAGGCACTGCTCCAACCAGGTCAGGCGTTCTGGGAGCGCGAGTGGATTAACCCGCAGCTAAAACAAGCGCTGTTTAGCGACAATGATCACCCTGATCCCGAGCGCGCGGTGCGCACTTATCTGCTAGTCGATGCGACCCGTTACACCCAAATACGCGGTGTCTTCGATCTGGATCTGATCGACGACTGCTCTGTGAAGTGTATGTTCACAGGTGATGCTGCCGAGGGCCTCAAGCACGTTGCTCCCTATTTGCTAGACATCACCCTGAGCGCCCAGGCACTGGAGGATGACAACTACGTCAGTCACTTTCACCAGCGCTACTTTGACACTATGTGGGGTGAGGATATCGGTGTCTTTATTCGCACCTGTGCCCCTATGGGCAAAGTGCATACCCATTTGCGCAAGTTCACTAAATTGCAGATAGACGGCCAGCTCAACCGCTTCTTTCGCTTCTGGGATCCGCGCGTACTCAAGGTCTTTCTGCCCGCCGTTGCAGAGCACTACAGGGTCTGTGGTCGCTTTTTCCAGCTGCCGGGTTTTGATAGCCCCAGCCTAGAATTCCTCTACGAGGATCACAGTGTGCAGCCCGAGGCCACCGAGGGCAATTTACAGCGCCCTATCCTGACCAAACGCGCAGTGTTCGACAGTACTGCGTTTGCAGCGCTGCAAACCCAAGTGCGCCAAGGGCAAATTCCTCCGCCAGAAGAGCCCGAATTACACCAGATCATAGAGACGGGCTTTACCCAACACAAAGTGCGCACATTCGTCGAGCAGACAGCCAGTTGGCTTATTGCGCATTACGGCGAGCGCCGCTTTGCGGTGGCAGGTGAGACGGTGAGTTGTGCCGATTTTCTCGCCCGCCAAGTGCCTGTGTTGGAAGAGCAGTACGGCGTACAGAGCGAGTACGCGATGAAGAGTGCACTGGAAGGTTGTTTTTTGGCGGGGTCTGGGGTTGAGGGGATGGCCGATAAGTACCTGCAAATTTTAGCCTTTGGCGAGAGCGTGATTGCTCAGCGCTGCGATGATTTTACTCAGGCGATCATAAGCGACCTGCAAAATGAGAGAGTGAGATGAATAAACCTGTTACTACCCGCCCGGAAAATAAAGGCAGCAATCAGTGTTACCGAAAAATCTGTGAAGTGTGCGATCACACCAATATTTTACCCATTTTTCCAGTTCGGTTTGCTTTGGGTGAATACGGGGAAAAGTTAAAAAATCTCGAATACCCCACATTTACCGAGCTATACAAAAACGGCGGCAAAGCTGCCAATGGTATGGTTACTCGGTTATTGCGCTCTGGTTGGGTGTTTATTTTCACTGAAAAGAAAGCT
>JBMZCU010000426.1:0-2740 GCA_049613705.1 Pseudomonadales bacterium
GTGCTTGCTGAATTCGATAAAGCGCGCCAACAGCTCACTGACATATTTTTCTTTCGGGGTGACGATAGAGAGCTGGCGCGGCCAGCGCTGCGCCAGGGGCAGCACAGCTAAGCGCCTATCGGCAATCGCCGCAGCGGCCGCTAAGTTCGAGATAAAGCCAAGCCCCAATCCCGCCGCCACAGCATTGATTACCGCCTCGTTAGAATTGAGTTCCAACCCGATATGCCAACTCGGCAGTTGCGGTAGTAAACGGCGGTTAAATTGCTCTCGCGTACCCGAGCGCGGCTCGCGCAGTAACCAGGGCAAATCGGCCAAATCCTCGAGTGTCAACGGACCTTGCTGTGCCAGCGGATGCTGTGGCGAGGCGACCACCAGCATTTCATCTTGGCGCCAGGGCAAAACGTGCAGGCTGTGATCCACCACTTGCCCCTCCAACAGCGCAATATCCAATTCGAACGCCGCCAGCTTCGCACACAGCTGACCACTGTTAGCGACCTCTATCTGCGGGCGCTGACTGGGCGTCTCGCGCATAAAGTCCGCCAGCAGATGAGGGAGCAAATGGTTGCCGACGGTGATACTGGCCCCTATACGCAACTGACCGCTCAAGCTGTCACCGGCGTAGAGGTTTTCAATCTCCGCCATGCGCTGCAGTATTTCATCCGCGCGGGGCACCAGCTTGCGGCCCTCGTCATTGAGCTGCAGACGGTTTTTCACCCGGTCGAACAGCGGTCGTCCCAGCTGCTCTTCCAACTGCTGCAGTGCAATCGACACCGCCGCCTTTGTGACAAAGAGCTGCTCGGCCGCCGCGGTGAGAGAACCGTACTTACAGACACAGGCAAAGACTTTTAACTGCTTAATCGTAATGTTGTGGATAGCAACTACTCGTTTAATTAAATTTAACCTATTGTAAAAAAGGTTTAGATATTTTTCAAAGCAACTGCAGGCGTAAGATTTGTTCACCCATTGATTAACAAAGCAGGTGCGAGGGATTGACGATGTATAACAGCGCAGTGAGCCAGATAAAACAAAAGCTGAGCCTTTTTCCAACCCCCGCAGCCGGATTGGCCCTGGCCATTGCAAGCCTCGGTTGGTGCTGGGAGAACAACGCAGCGCTAGGCGGATATGCACAACACAGCGCAGCAATCGTTTCAGCACTGCTGGCCTGCCTGCTACTGGCCAAATTCACTCTCAACCCCAAGCGCCTGCTCGACGAACTCGCCCACCCTGTAGTCGGCTCAGTGCTGCCCACTTTTGCCATGACACTCATGGTCATCAGCAAAGTGCTCGCAGGCACAGCAGGGCAATATCTTTGGCTCAGCGCCGTGGCGATTCACTGTGTCTTTCTCGCCCTCTTTGTCATCTTCCGCCTGAAGGCCTTCAAGATAGAGCAAATGGCACCGAGCTGGTTTGTGCCGCCCGTGGGCCTCGTGGTCGCCTCACTGACCAATCCAGGCGATGCGACATTCGCCATCGCCACTGCACTGTTGGAATTCGGCATTGTCAGCTACCTGATCATGCTCCCGGTGATGCTCTACCGCCTGATCTTCTGTGAGGCGCTACCCGATGCAGCCAAGCCAACGCTGGCGATTCTGGCCGCGCCGCCAAACCTCTGCCTAGCCGGCTACCTGAGCTTAGTCGAGCAGCCCTCGACACTCTTCACCCTCTTTATGCTGAGCTTGGCGCTGTTGATGACGCTCTTGGTTTACCTCGCTTTCATCAACCTGCTACGCCTGCCCTTCAGCCCGGCTTACGCCGCCTTCACCTTCCCTGTGGTAATCAGTGCGACGGCCATCGGCAAAACGGCTAACTTTCTCGAGGCCGAGCAGCAGAGCGCCGCACTGATCGACATCCTCTACACCATCTCGTACAGCGAGCTGTTGATCGCCAGCGCGGTGGTCGGCTACGTCGCGATCCGCTATCTACGCCACTATTTAGCAAAGCCTGTAGCAAAACCTGTCGCCGCCAAACCGAGCTGCGCTTAGGTCAATAAAAGCTGGCAGCTAGCTCGCTAGTTGCTGTGCTATCTCATCGTACATCTGATGGTAGTAGTCGCTGTCAAAGCGGCTGTCACTGTCAGCGGCTTCCAGATACACCTTGCGCTGCAGTCGCTGCCAGTCCGCAGCGCTGGCTATCTCTTCCAAGGCGGGAAAGAGCACACCCTCTTCAAAATCGAGATGCGCCTGCTCAGCGGCTAAAAAAGCATCCAAGTTATCGAGTAACTGCGCCATGGGGACCACTCCATCGAGCAACACTTGGTGCAGCGGCACCAACAATTGTTGTGTCTTAGCGGCGAGATTGGCGTGCTCACGTTCGCACTGCGCGATCAAGGCCTGAATTTGCCCGCCGTGCTCATAGAAGTGCCCCAGCATAGTATCTTCAACCGGATGGTGATGAATATCCGCGTAGTGGCCTAGGTAGTCCACCGCTTGTGCCATGAGGTTTAAGTCGGCGAATTCGCCTGCGCGAATCGCATTGGCGCTGCGCTGCAGCAAGCACAACAACTGATGCATACTGCGATGATCTCGACGCAATCTCTCTAACATGACAGCCTCCCTTATCTGTAATGCTATTACCTTAGAGTAAAGTGTTTAGCGCGGTGGTGATGTGGATCAAGGTTTGGGGAGGCATGCAAAGGAGGAAAGGATATAAGCCATAGCTTGGATTTACGTACGCATACTGTTCCCGTTTCTTCAGAGCAGGCACGCGATGCGTATTACGGACTTTTTATATTTATCACAGA
>JBMZCU010000427.1:0-2712 GCA_049613705.1 Pseudomonadales bacterium
ATGCTGCTATTGGGGTAGCGCTGAGCGAGTGTATTTAAATCTGCCGTGCACTGTGCCAGTGACGGTTTGCACTCTAACGCGCGATGGCAGGCATTAGTTATGACTGGACCATCCGCGACAGGATCAGAAAAGGGAAACTGTACTTCCAATACTGTGACACCGCGCTCTAGTAGAAGCGTCATTAAATGTAAGCTCTGCGCAACACTAGGGTAACCGTATATCACATGTGTCATAAGGGAAATACGCTGTTTAGCACGACGTGCTTGTAACTGAGAAACCAAAGTCATGTTATTGCTCCCGCGCCAGGTACTGCGCCAAAAATGCATTGAACGGTTTGTCATCTAATGCTTTGGCAATATTAAAGATATCTTTATCTCCACGCCCGGAGATGTTGATCACTACAGCTTGTTGCGGGCTCATATCAACAACCTCTCGCAGTGCCGCCGCAACAGCGTGCGAAGACTCCAGCGCGGGAATCACTCCCTCGCTTCGCGTCAGGCGCTTAAAGGCCTCAAGCACTTCACTATCACTGGCACTTGTCATCCGCATTTTTCCACGCTCTGCCATATCCGCCAGGATGGGTGATACGCCCACGTAATCCAAGCCGGCTGAGATAGAATGAGTCGGTAGCAACTGACCTTGCTCATCTTGTAAAAAGCGCGTCGCAAATCCCTGCGCAATACCAAAACGCGCCTGATCAGTATTAAAGCGTTTGGCGTGCTCACCTACGTCATCGCCACGCCCGCCAGCCTCGACACCGACCAGCTCCGTTGAACTGTCTAGAAAAGGCATCAAGATACCGCAGGCGTTACTACCACCACCGACACAGGCATAGATTTTGTCAATGCCACTGGGAATTTGCAGCTGAGCTTGCTCAATCAACTCCCTGCCAATGACAGACTGAAAACCCGCAACCATCTCTGGATAGGGCTCGCAGCCACAACTCGTTCCTATCAAGTAATAAGTATCTTTAAAGCTTGAAGACCAATCGCGCAGTGCTTCATCAAGCGCATCTTTGAGGGTTGCAGAACCTGTCGTAACCGGAATGACTTGAGCCCCGAGCTGTTTCATCCAAAAGACATTGGGGTACTGGCGCTCTATATCGTGAGACCCCATGTACACCGTACATTCAATCCCAAGACGCGCAGCGACCAGCGCAGAGGCAACACCGTGCTGGCCCGCCCCTGTCTCTGCAATAATACGACGCTTACCCATACGCTTGGCCAGCAACCCCTGGCCGATAACGTTATTCATTTTATGAGCGCCGCTGTGATTGAGGTCTTCACGCTTTAGATACAGCTGGGCGCCCCCAAGTTGCTCACTTAAATTGGCGCAGTGTGTCAACGGCGTCGGCCTGCCTGAATACTGCTGCATCTGGCGCAACACTTGTGCCATAAAACTCGGATCAGCCATCGCCTCGCGATAGCTCTGCAACAGTGCTTGCTGTGATTCGCGCAGAATCTCAGGGATATAACTCCCCCCGTATTGACCGTAGTACCCTGAATCGTTCATCATACCCTCAACAACTAATTTATTAACTAAACGGTTTAGTTAAATTAATAGAATAAAATATCCCCGTCAAGGAGTTTTTATGGCCCGTGGTCGCCCATCGAAAAAACAACATATTCTCAAGACCGCCCGCGAGCTGTTTTCAAGCCTAGGGTATCAAGGCACATCTATTGATCTTGTTGTACGCCAAGCGGAGGTATCAAAGCCGACGGTTTACAACAACTTTCCCAGCAAGCAATCACTGCTTGAATGTCTGATCCAAGAAGCCATTTTAGCGCTGCAAAGCCAGTTACAAGAAGCTCTCCAAGCACATTACGACACACTGGGGGCACAGCTGCGCGCCGGCTTTGACACTGTCACTCAAAGCGAGTTTCACCTCGCTCTTTACCGTATTCAATACGGTGAACGGCACAAATTGACCCCTCAGAATATCCAAGATATCAACGAATTTGATGCCTTATTGAGCGGTTATGTACACACCGTCCTCACCCCGCACTGCAATGCGCAAGTCATTAGCTACATTGAAAGTTATTGTCGCCAACACTGCTTATTGTCAAAGCTCACCGAATCCAGTGTACTGAGCATTCAGCAAATCGATGACTGCATTACCCAGCTCACTTAACCCCTCTGCTTTGCCCCTAAAAATGATATCAGCAGCGCTACCAGCACCAGTGCGACAGCGCCAGAGGGTTGAGTAAAGCAAAAGTAACGAAGCCTTAATTCCTGGACGGATGTTTAACCGCATTTTCATTGTGGCCAGCCCTTCCCAATCCGCTATTGAGGCTATATATTAGCCCTGCAAAAAATATGGTTAACTGCCTCTAGACACTCCTCTAGAAAAGCTCTCCAGAAAGTCTCTCTGCTTGAACGCTGGTACAAATCTGTTGTCACAGAACTACCGCTTTTAATCCATCTTTTGCGATGCTCATATAGAAACATAGGATACAACGTGAAAAACACTTTAAAGTGCCTCTCTGTCGCTCTTCTTTTTAGCGCCGCTCAAAGCTGGGCTGTCGATCGATACATCAGCGATGAACTCTTTACCTACATGCACTCAGGCCCCAGCGCACAGTACCGCATTACTGGCAGCATCAACGCGGGTAGCAAAGTTACGCTGCTAGAGTCCAATCGCGGCGGCGGTTACTCCAAAGTGCGCGACAACCGTGGACGCACCGGTTGGGTGAGCACTAAGTTCGTCACTCG
>JBMZCU010000428.1:0-2705 GCA_049613705.1 Pseudomonadales bacterium
CTAGGCGGCGAGCGCGTACCCGTTGGCATCAATCACGGCGATACAGCTAACCTGGTCGCAACATCCATCGCTGCAGCAATCAGTGCTGGGGCGGATCTGCCAGTAACGGCTAGCGTCAGTGATAACGTGGTGACAGTTACTGCACGCCACAAAGGCGAAGTGTTCAACGGTTACGATCTGCGCGCCAGCTACTACAACGAGCAACTACCTGCAGGCCTGTCGCTCTCGTTCGCCTCTCTGAGCGGTGGTAGTGGTAATCCTGATATCCAGGACACGCTAGATATGCTGGGCGATACCTGGTTCAACTGGGGGATCAATCCCTATACCGATACAGCGAACCTGGTAACGCTAGAGGCCGAGCTGCTGGATCGCTGGGGGCCAATGCGCCAGATCGGCTGTCGCATGTTCAGTGCTATAGCGGGCTCACATGGCACTGCAACGACGTTTGGCAGCAGCCGCAACAGTCATCTAATCAGCTGTCTAGGCTTGGGCGCCAGCCCGACACCTGCATTCATCGCAGCGGCAATTAATGGTGCGGTTGCAGCAGGCAGCCTTAGCATAGACCCAGCGCGCCCTCTGCAGGAGCTGCGTTTGCCGGGCTTGCTAGCACCTATTAGCTCTGAGCAGTGGATACGCCAGGAGCGCAACTTAGCGCTGTACGACGGTATCAGTACTTACACGGTTGAGCGCGACGGCACTTGCCGCATTGATCGCCAGATCACTATGTATCAAACCAACGCCTCGGGGTATGGCGATGCGAGTTATCTCGATATCACTACGCCTGAAACGCTCGAACGTATCCGCTTTGAGCAGTTGGCCATGCGCGCGCAGAAATTCCCGCGCCACAAGCTGGCCGATGATGGCACCAACTTTGGCGAGGGCCAGGCGATTGTCACGCCTAAGGTTTGGCGTGGCGAGTTGCTCGCGCTCTACAAATTTATGGAAACAACGCGCGGCTGGGTCGAGGATTACAAAACCTACGAAAAGTCGTTGCTTGTTGAACGGCCTACTTATGATCGCAACCGACTCAACTGGCGTGATAACCCGAATCTTGTAAACGGTGCGATTGTGCTCGCCGGTCAAAATCAATTCATCGTGTAGGAAATAGACATGGCAAAAGCAGCGAAGAAAATCATTCTGACAATACCTGGTGACGGGCGTATTGATGCGTTACCGGGTGGCTCGTTCGATCCAGGTGGCGTCAGCCGCTCACCAATGACCACCCAGGGCGGCAAGACGCACTACTCTGAGGAGGATGTGCACAGCTCAGTAAGCTGTCGAGTACCAAACCTCAAAGGCCGTTTAGAAAGTTTGCGTGACATCGTCAACGTCAATATCAACGTCCAGGACGACAACGGTGATAGCTGGATCATCACCGATGCATTTAACACACAACCACCGAGCGTCAGCGGCGGTGAGATATCCCTTGAACTAGCAGGTAATAAGGCGGAGCCCGTATGAGCATTGAACAGAAAGGCAAATTAATCGACGGTTTTGTATTTAAAGAAGCGCGCCAGTACGACTTTGTGATGACGCCGATTAAGACGGTTGAATCTATGTTTAATGCCGAGTTAGAAAGCGGAGGTTTTCACAACCAATTGGCCTTTAGTGGTGCATTAATCGCAGAGCAATTGCAGTCGATAGGTAGCTGCCCTGGGCCATTCACCTTTGAACAAATAAAGGGATTGTCACCACGTGACTTCCAGATCCTGCGTAAAGCACAACACGCGTTAGATGACGCTGCGCAGGCAGAAGACCCAAACGACGAAAGTCCCGCCAGCAGTTCTGGCGGTTAGTACTACGCGTCAGTAAGCACACGGGGTGGTCACGTACAGAAGTGCTCGCCCTCTCTCCCGACGAATTTGAAATGCACCTAGAGGATAGCGTCAACAATGAATGACCTCGTCACCCGGCTCACACTAGACTTGCGCAACGACAGACTGTTGCGCGGCTTGCGTGCATCTGGTGTCAGCGTGCAGCAGCTATCCAACAATATCGACCGCGATATGCGGCGCAGTGACCGAGCGGTGACACGCTTTGCGCGCAATGCACGCCGTGAGCTGGGAATGCTGGATCGGATGACGGGTGGTGTTTTTGGCAGCTTCAAAGGAGAAATCCTTGCCTTGGGTAGCGCCTGGGCGAGCATTGGCATTCTAAAAGATGCTGCACAGCTTGAGAAAGTGCTCACCAGGATGACGCAGACGGCTGGCGTTTCTCGGCGTGAAACAGCCAAAATGCGTCAAGAGTACTTCGCTATTCAGAAGATGAATGGCGTGACAGTTGAAGAGAGCCGCGCAGCGACAGATAAAATGTTGCAATCAGGCATGGGGCTGAATGAGTCATTGACATCGACACGCGCCATTACAAATACGAGCGCTGTGAGTCATGCTAATTCAGCAACGATTGCCAGTGGTCTGGCCGTTGGTGCCCAAGCTTTTGGTTGGGATTTGGCTAGGCAAGGTGTTGCACAAGATAAGCTGGATAAAATGTACTTGGCTGGTGATTTAGGCAGCGCTGAGCTTGAGAATCTCAGTGGTATTTTTGCCAAGATGGGTGTGCACGCAAAAACGGCAGGAATGACCTTTGAAGGAACACTCGGCTTTGTTGAGCAGCTTTCAAAGACAGAGCAAAACCCTGAACGGCTAGCAACACTTGCAGAGAGCACGCTGCGAATTTTCAACAATAAGACTTACCAAAAGAAGATC
>JBMZCU010000429.1:0-2701 GCA_049613705.1 Pseudomonadales bacterium
TTCATCCCAGAGAAGTCCCCGTGCAAGTGGTTGTCAGTGATGACCAAGCGGAAACACCAGAGGGAGGAAACTCTCAGGGAACCGGTGTCTACGTTCCAACGACACAACCTTTTGCGATCAATACTCGGGTCGAGGTTGAAATCAATGTTCAATCCCCTCCCTTTATGGCGACAGGGTATGTCAGTTGCTGTGAGCCCTGCGCCAGTGGAAAGGGCTATAGGCTCGGGGTGATTTTTGATTGCCCTGAAACAGCTTTTGCGGTGCGTATGATCGAGCAAATTTGTCATATTGAGCAATACCGCCAGCAAGTCAGTGTGCGTGAAGGGCGAGAGCTCAGCAGTGACAGCGCAGCGCAGGAATGGATTCGCTTACATGCAGCAGATTTTCCAGAGTTGCATGCCTGCCAGTAAAGGTTTAGCGTTTCAGCCCCTCGCTTTACGGGCACAGCATTAGCAGTGAGCGCTGTGTGCGCTCATCAGAGCGCACTGTGTTTTAACTTTTCTAACTGGTCGCGATACTTTGCCGCCAATTCAAACTCAAGATTTTTCGCCGCCTGATACATTTGGTCTTCAAGCTTAGTCATGGCTTTGGCGAGTTCTTTACCGCTTAGCGTTGCAGGGTCAACACTGTGCTCTTCGATGCTCTCTTTTATACGCTTGCTCTGCTTGCCTGGTTTACGTCCAGGGATTGTCGAGGCGCCTTCTAGTATATCGGCAACAGATTTTACGATTCCCTTTGGCTGAATACCGTGTGTTTCATTGTGATCAAGTTGCTTGCGGCGGCGGCGATCTGTTTCATCTATGGCTCTTTGCATCGAACCCGTTATACGATCAGCGTACATGATGGCGCGGCCGTTAATATTACGTGCTGCGCGACCTATTGTCTGAATCATAGATGTTTCAGAGCGCAAAAATCCTTCTTTGTCGGCGTCGAGAATAGCGACTAGGCCGACTTCGGGCATATCGATGCCCTCGCGCAGGAGGTTGATGCCTACAAGGACATCAAATTCACCAATACGCAGATCGCGAATGATCTCTACACGTTCAACTGTATCTATATCTGAGTGTAAATAGCGTACTTTGACGCCATTGTCTGCTAGGTATTCGGTGAGGTCCTCTGCCATGCGTTTTGTCAGAACGGTCACGACTATTCTCAGCTCTTGAGAGGCAACTTTAGAGATTTCACCGAGTAAGTCGTCAACTTGGGTGGCGGCTGGTCGCACTTCAACTTGGGGGTCAAGCAGGCCGGTCGGTCTGACAACTTGCTCGACAATTTGACCTGCATTTGCCGCTTCGTACCTACTCGGTGTCGCTGAAACAAAGATCATCTGCGGCACGATTTGCTCCCATTCCTCGAAGCGCATCGGTCTGTTATCTAGCGCAGAGGGCAGCCTGAATCCGTATTCCACCAGGTTTTCTTTGCGTGAGCGGTCACCTTTGTACATCGCTCCGAGTTGCGGAATCGTGACATGCGATTCATCGATGACAACTAATGCGTTGTCCGGTAAATAGTCAAACAGTGTCGGCGGCGCTTGACCTGGCTCGCGGCCTGATAGATAGCGCGAATAATTCTCGATTCCCGAGCAGTAACCCAACTCTCTGATCATCTCTAGATCGTAATTAGTGCGCTGCTCAAGGCGTTGTAACTCAACCAACTTGTTTGCTTTTTTGAGCTGTTCAAGGCGCTGCTCGAGCTCTACCTTTATTTTATCGACAGCCTCCATAAGGGTCTCACGAGGTGTGACGTAGTGAGATTTGGGGTAGACAGTGATGCGTGGTACTTTGCGTAAAACCTCTCCGGTCAGCGGGTCGAACCAGCTCAAGTTTTCGACTTCGTCATCAAAAAGCTCAATGCGAACTGCTTCTTTTTCCGATTCTGCGGGAAAAACGTCTATCACATCGCCCCTTACTCGGTAATTTGCGCGGTGTAGTTCGACGTCATTGCGTGTGTATTGCAATTCTGCCAAGCGGCGAATGATTGCTCGCTGGTCGATACGATCGCCACGGCTCAAGTGCAGCATCATCGAAAGATAGGACTCGGGGTCGCCCAACCCGTAAATGGCAGACACTGTTGCGACTATGATACAGTCGTTGCGCTCGAGCAGTGCTTTGGTGGCTGAGAGTCGCATCTGTTCAATGTGCTCGTTGACTGAGGCATCTTTCTCAATAAACGTATCCGAGGCTGCTACGTAAGCTTCGGGTTGGTAATAGTCGTAGTAGGAGACGAAGTATTCAACAGAGTTATTAGGGAAGAACTCTTTGAATTCACCGTATAGCTGTGCGGCGAGGGTTTTATTGTGCGCCATGACTATCGTTGGGCGCTGCACTTGGGCGATTACATTAGCAACGGTAAATGTTTTACCTGATCCGGTAACGCCGAGCAGTGTCTGTGAGAGTAAACCGCTGTGAATGCCCTCGACCAGTGACGCGATTGCCGTAGGTTGGTCGCCAGATGGCTCAAATTGGCTGTGTACTTCAAAGGGCTGTTTCATCCTACTCTCCGGGAGGCCTAGATTAAGCGCGCTATTATAGCGAATTTGGATGCGCAGTGCTGCTTGAGCGCGTGCAGCAATCACAGTAAAATTGCCGCTTTTGTGTAATTCAAGCGCCATATTATGAAAAGCAAGACAGATACCTTATACGCCAGTGTCACTGCCCAGCAAAATTTCAGTTTTGACGGCCAGGTGGCGGAAGTTTTTCCC
>JBMZCU010000430.1:0-2694 GCA_049613705.1 Pseudomonadales bacterium
TCGGCACCTGCGCGCTGCAACTCGCGCGCTGTGGCATCGGCAATGTGAACCAGTGGAATACTTATCCCCGCTTCTATCTGCGGCGCCACTTTGTGCATAGTGTTCGTACAGATCAGTAAGCAATGTGCGCCTGCGCGCTCTAACCCCTGCGCTGCCTCTGCCAGTATTGTCGCCGTGCTATCCCAGTCGCCGCTGTGCTGCAGCGCCTCTATCTGCGCAAAGTCGACACTGTGCAGCACTAGACTGGCCGAGTGCAGGCCGCCGAGGCGGCGCTTCACCTCCGCGTTGATCTGCGCGTAGTAACTGGCCGTTGACTCCCAGCTCATACCGCCGAGCAAGCCTATTGTCTTCACACTCACCTCCTCTTTTTACAGTGCGCTGTCGCGCCCAAAACACTCAACTGGCAGTGTTTACAGCCTCTGGCTGAGACGCCGCACGCAGCCTGCTCAACCGGTTAGCAACTAAGAGTATTAAACCCGGCAACAAGAGCGCCATCCCCAGCCAGTTGCTGTTTTCCCAGCCGATAGCCTGAAACAGAAAACCCGCTGAGAATGCACCTATAGTGTTGAGCAGCGCCACCGCCGACTCGTTAATGCCCTGCAACTTGTGAGCATCGCCTGGCAGCGTTGCCACCAGCGCACTGCCACCGACATAGAGCATGTTCCACCCCAGGCCTATACCGATCAAAGCCGCCAAAATGCCGCTGTAGCTAGTGACGTAAATTGCGATCAGCATAGAGACAAACATCGTCAGATAACCCGCCATTATCACCGGCTGAGCGCCGATGCGATCTATGATCTTACCCATGAAAAGCGAGGGCGCAAACATCGCCACCACGTGGCACTGAATCACAAACATGATCTCGGGGAAGGGAATGCCCAGCGCATTCATCTTCAGCGAGGACTGCATCATTAGCAGCGCCATCAACATATAGCCAAAGCCAGAGGCGTAGATGGCCACCAGCAGCGGCAGCGAAAACACTTTGCCCTGCGGGGCGCTCTGCTTTGCAGTTTCCGGTGCCTGAGCGCTACTGCGCTTATCCTCTTTGATACACAACAGCAGAAGCGTGACCAGCGCCGCCAGCACGATAAAGCTAAGGTAGCTGGCACTAAATGCGTAGTCCTCTATAAGCAAGCGCGTATTCTGAGCAATCCGCGGGCCGATGAAAGCGGCCGCGATACCGCCGAGGGTCACCAGTGAGACCGCGGTCGCCTTCTGCTTGTCGTTGAGCCCATCTGTTGCGGCAAACCTAAAGTAGGCGAATGCGCTGATCGTGACTCCGAAGAAGAAGTGCGCTACCAAATTGAGGCCGAAAGAGTGCCAGTAAATCGACAGCGCGCCGAGCAAGCCGCCAAGGCCTAAGGTCGCCGCGCCCAAAAAGAACACCGGCCGCCTACCGAAACGCTTCATCGACATCGACAGCAAGTAGGAGCAGGCGATTACCGCCGCGTACTGAATGCCGTACGGCAGCGTCGACATTTCAGGTGCCGGTGCCAAGCTCTTACCGATAATCGGCGAGGTGGAAACGGCGATGACCGCACTGGTGAGTGAGATGCCCTGTGCCAGGGAGTAAAGCAGTGTCTGTCTACGCATTGTCGCTCTCCTCAGGCGCCACTAAGCTCAAGTGAATCCGCCGATTGCGCTTGCCCTTATTCTCTATTTTGTTAACCACTAGCTCACCAATTTCCCCGGTGCTGCGCACGTGCGTCCCGCCACAGGGCTGTAGATCTACTCCTGCTATCTCGACCAGTCGCACCGCGCCGACACCTCTGGGCGGCTGCACCGAGAGCGTGCGCACTAGCTCTGGGTTGGCGTCCAGTTCAGCTTCGTCGACGCTGCGCCAACTCAGTGGCCGATCCTCGGCGATCAGTGCATTGAGCTGTGCCGTCAACTCACCCTTGTCGACGCTGTGCTCGCCCAAGTCAAAGTCCAAGCGGCTCTTCAGCTCGCCCACAGAACCACCGGTGACGCCGCGCGGAATCAGCGAGCAGAGCAAGTGCATGGCACTGTGCATACGCATGTGACGATGTCGTCTCGGCCAGTTCAGGCGAAGTGTCACCTCGTCGCCGACCACTAAGCCGTGATCCGCAGTCGACAGCTGATGGCGAATTGCGCCGCCCTCTCCCTTGCGAGTATCGAGTATCTGCCATAGCTGCGCGCCAGCCAACTCGCCACTGTCCCCCGGCTGTCCGCCGCCCAGCGGGTAAAAAATACTCTGCTGGCATTCAATCCATTCGCCATCTACGGCGCTGATCTGAGTATTGAGGGTCTTCAAATAGGGCTGTTCGCTGTACATTGCCTGGCTCATAAACACATCCGTAATTGTGCAGAAAATAAACTAATTGATTGCTCAGCAGTGTTACACAGGCTATTGTATGACTCAATTTTTTTATTGCATGACATACAATATGTGGTTTCCAACACTCGGCGCGCAAAAGATGGGCGTCAACGCACTCGTGCAGGCCATCGAGAAGGCAATTTTTGCGGGCGAACTGCAAATCGGTGACCGCCTGCCGCCGCAGCGCATTTTGGCCTACAAGCTGGACGTCAATCCGACCACAGTGTCCAGAGCCTATCAGCGCGCCGCGGAAAAGGGCTTAGTGGGCGGGCAGATAGGGCGCGGCACTTACGTGCTGGCGCAGAGCAACGCCGTGCTCTTCACCCAGGTGATGCGCGAGCAGCGCGAGGGCGAGA
>JBMZCU010000431.1:0-2672 GCA_049613705.1 Pseudomonadales bacterium
GCGCGATCTCAACACCTCAGTATCGGTCGAGCGTAGCTGTCTCTACAACTTTATCGGCAATCGCGAGCTCAACACTTTAGGCGGTGAGCCGTTTGGGCTCTTTGTGGTCGAGCGTGCGATTTCGATGGAGATGGATGTCGATGACGAATTCGACGACCTCTATACCCTTGAATTACTGGCGCGATTAGGTGAACTCTGCCTGTGTCCTTTTACCTTGAGCGTGGCGGACGATTTCTTTGGCGACACAGGGTTTAGCTGGCTCAGTGATATCGCGCGCATGCAGAAAATACTGCAAGGTCCTGACTACATTGGCTGGCGCCGGCTGCGCCAGCAACCGCAGATGAAATTTATCGCCCTGACACTTCCCAAGCTAAAACTGCGGCCGCGCTATCGCGGCGAGCGCATTGGCTTTGTATTTGATGAAGAAAAAAGTGCCACCGATGGGGTGTGGGGAAGTGCGGCCTTTGCCTTTGCCAGCACTGCAATTCGCGAGTTCAGTCGCCTGGGCTGGTTTGGCTTTATGAAATCGAGGTGGCAGCACGAGTACCAAGGCGCGGTGATCAACACAGCACCGGGTGTTGACGCTGATTACGTGCTGCGCCAACCAGAGCCAGAAATGTCGCTGATCAGCCCACTGGCACGCTTCTACGCTGAACAGGGCTTTATTCCTGTATGCCCGAGCCCGATGACAGATAAGTTTTTCTTCTTTGGCAATAGTTCACTGTGGCAGGCAGAGCGCGGCGAGGAAGATAGTGCAGGCAGTCAGATTCAGTCGATTTTGATGAGTTGTCGCATCGCGCACTATCTAAAAGTGCAAATACGCAACATGATTGGCAGTTTTCACACTGCGGCTGAATGCCAAAAATTCCTCAGTGACTGGATAGACGATTACAGCAGTCATTTGGTTGATGCCGATGAAAAGACCTTGGCGAAATATCCGCTGAGTAAAGGGCGCGTGCGCGTGAGAGAGCGCGAAGACAGCAGCGGTGGGCGCTTTGTCTGTGAGCTGACGATTCAACCGCAGTACCAATTCGACCACTTTTGTGGCGAGATCGTGCTCTCAACAGATTTAGGCAAGCTCAAGCGTGCCCCGGGAGATGCGTAGATGATTTTTTGGCAGGCATTTATGCGCGGTGATGGGCCGGTGGCGCAGTCGCCACTAGTGGCCGCGATCGAGCAGCAATTGGTGACGCTGTTTAGCAGTGAAGCACCGTTGACCCTGATCGCCAAACAGTATCGCGAAGTACAGCGCTCTAACCTGTGCTTTGGGCTCGATAACTTACAATCGGTAAGCAGCCAGATGGACAGTGCTAGTTTTGCACGACAGCTCGAGCACTGGATAAAACTCTATGAGCCGCGCCTGAGTGCAGTGAATGTAGAGGTTAGACCTAAAGATGAGCGACGCAACCGGATAGAGTTTAGTGTGCAGGCGCAGGTTGTCAGTGAAGGGCAGACTCACGAGCTGCAATTTAGCTCGCGCATGAATTTGACCAGCCAATTGGCTGAATTGGAGGAGAACAGTTTTGTCTGATCAGGCGATGCGCTACTACGAGCGCGAGCTGGCATACATTCGCAAGGCGCTCGGCGAGTTTGCCGATGAACACCCCGAGCAAGCGGCCCAGTTGCAGCTCGGACGCAGCAGTGTAGAAGATCCAAACATTAGCCGAATGATCGACGGTATGGCGCTCCTCACGGCGAAGACAGAGCAGCGTCTGGATCAGCAGTTTCCCGATTTAGTACAAGACCTGTTCACCTTGCTCTACCCAGGCATGTTGGAGCCGACTGCAAGTTACTTTCCACTGCGACTGGCACCGCTGGCCGAACAGATGAAAGAGCCGCAAACGCTGCGTGCCGGAGCGCTGCTGAGTGCAAACACGCCAGACGGAGAAAACTGCCACTTCACTACAGTTGCCGATCTCAAAGTGTACCCTTACCTACTGTGTGATGTCAGCGCACAGGCGGCGCCTTTTACCACCTTGGCACCTAAGTCGCTGCACGGTGCCCAGGCGGTAATCCAGCTACGTCTAGACTGTGCCGATCCACAGGCCAACTTTTCTCAGCTCGAACTGGGAGATCTTGAATTCTACGTCGATGGTTTTGAGGGCAATGCAGAGCCGTTGATCGATTTGCTGCTAGAGCAGACGTGCTGTATCAGTGTCAGTGACTTGGCGGGGGAGCAGCACCGCGAGCTGGCGCTTGAACAACTGGTCAATCGCGCGACACAAACTGATTTTCAATGGCTCAGCACGCACGCGAATCAATTTAGCGGCTTTGACTTGCTGCGTGATTATTTCAGCTACCCGGACAAGAGCGCCTATTTTGTGCTGCAGGGTTTTGCCGCGGCCGCCGCGCATTTTGAATCCGCGCACCTCGTATTGAACATCTACTTGAAAACCTTGCCCGCCGAATTTTTACGCCTGTTTAACGATCAAGTGTTCTCACTTTACACCGTGCCGGCGATTAATCGTTTTACTCAACTCGCTGAGCCGCTGCAGTACGATGCCAGCGCCCTGTCGATGCCAGTGATCGCCGATGCTGAGAACAGCAGCGCCGAGGTATTGCGTGTCGATGCGGTTTATGAAATTGATGCCTACGGGCAGCAGCGCCTGAGCCCGCTTTGCAAACAGCGCTACGCCGAGGGTGAGCGGCGTCGGCGCTGGCAGTGTCGCCAG
>JBMZCU010000432.1:0-2673 GCA_049613705.1 Pseudomonadales bacterium
CAAAAACTCTCGAACTTTATAAATGAAGAAATTCAGCCGCTGTGGGATGAACTGGAATTACTGTCTCACGATGAAAAGCACCAGCAGGCGCTCAGGCTTGTCGAGCAGCTGGCAGAGCAGGTTTTTGGCGATTCAGCACGCGAGCGCGAGGCGAGTTGGATCCTTTACTACTCCTTGCCACAACTGCCATTTTTCGCGATGGATAACGCGGCGATTAAGGCCGTAAAGAAAAGCGATGGTACAGCTGTGAACATCGATAGTTACGCACAGTTTCACCACTGCTGCCGCCGCCGCTTGAGCCGCTTGCTGCCCTATATTCACGCCAGTGCACCCGCTCCTAGCCAAGAGGTTGAACAGCGCACCAAGAGCTCTAATTGGTGGCAGCGCCAGTGCCTGCGCAACTTCTTAACACAGCGCGCCTAAGCTAGACTGCTGTGCACGGTTAACGCCGTTAAAAAGGCACCTCGATCTCTAGAGCCAGCAGCGTTTCGCTGCCTGGCTGAATAAATGAGATACGCTGAGCGTGAAGCATCAGGCGTGAGGAAGCTGCAAGCGCT
The DNA here is from genome assembly GCA_049613705.1 of Pseudomonadales bacterium. Taxonomy (GTDB): domain Bacteria; phylum Pseudomonadota; class Gammaproteobacteria; order Pseudomonadales; family Balneatricaceae; genus Rs1. The sequence goes on from JBMZCU010000432.1 coordinate 558, forward strand.
GCCGCAGTGGCGTAAAATTCGTCCCCTAAGATACAGTGCCCCAGCGCTTTCATATGTAAGCGCAATTGGTGCGAGCGCCCGGTCACCGGCTCGAGCAAGACCCGTGTCGTATGAGTAACCAAGTCGCGTTCGAGCACCCTATAATGCGTTTTTGAGGGTTTCCCCTCTTCACACACTTTGTAGCAGCGCGGATTGTCAGGGTCTTTAGCGATACCCAACTCAATCACGCCCTCATCTTTATCCAGCACCCCATCGACTACGGCGGTGTATGCTTTTTTCACGCTGCGCGCCTGAAATTGCTTGCTGATATGCGATAGCGCCGGTTTATTCAACGGCAAGACAACCAGTCCAGAGGTATCGTAATCTAGACGGTGTACTATACAGGCGGTGGGAAATTGCTGCTGCACCCGGCTGACCAGGCAATCGCGATTTTCAGGGTGTCGCCCTGGCACACTCAGTAACTTGGCAGGCTTTTCGACGACGACAAAGTCATCGCCGCAATGCACTAGTTGATATGGCTCGCTGGTCGCCGGCAATATCGCCAACGCGTGAGCATCATTTTTAGGATCTTTCATCGCAACTCCTCGAATGCGGCGCAGTTTATCATATAATATGGGCTGCACAACGCGCACAGCCACTGCGCGCCCAGATGGAAACAACCTTTACAAGCGCAATACCTATGTCTATTTTTGATGATAAACCGCTGTGCGAAGACAGCGATGCTGAAACCTTTGCCCAGGCGATAGAGGGAGTTAAGCCTCTAGTGCAGGACAAAATTCCCCAACGCACAAAAACGGCCCTGCGCAAAAATAAAGAACTGGCCTATCAACGCCAACAGGCGACTATGGACCAATCTCAGGTTATCGATGGACTCTCCAGTGAAGCGGTTGATATTGTCGAATCTGATCAAGAGCTACTGTTTGCGATTCCCGGCGTTCAGCTCAAGACAATGCAGCGCCTGCGCCGCGGCCAAATTCACTGGGAAGAGGGAATCGACCTACACGGCATGAGCATTGAACTCGCGCGCGATCAGCTCAGCGACTTCATCCGCAGTGCCCATCGAAAGCAGTGTCAGTGTGTAATCGTTGTGCACGGTAAGGCCTACAGTCAATCTGGGCAGCAGCCACTGATTAAGTCCTATACCAATGACTGGCTGCGCCAAATGCCCCAAGTCCTCGCATTCTGCTCTGCCCAACCCAAAGACGGCGGTGCTGGGGCACTTTATGTTATGTTGCGCAAACCAAAGACATAAGCATCTAAGCTTGCAGCTGGTCTGCCGCTCTCAGTATCAATCGCGCAGTGTAATCACTGAGAGCGCATCCCCTACTGTCGCGTGCAATCTTACCACTGCGTATTCAAAACCCTAGATGCCAACCATATCAATGCCCTAGCGAGGCTTTAGGGTTAGCCCACAACGCCGGCGCTACAGTGTGTGCGACATTAGCGCACAATCTGCTTTACCTTGCGTAGATGTTGCAGTAAGTTAGCGCCTTTATTTATCATTTTGGAGTTTTTGGTTCAGATGGAAAAAGCATTTGCCACTATCATTGAAAGTATCGGTGAAGACCTCAATCGCGAGGGCCTGCTGGATACCCCGAAACGCGCATCCAAGGCGATGGCCTATCTAACCAAAGGCTATAATCAATCGCTGGAGGAAGTGGTCAACAACGCTCTATTTCCCTCTGATAACAGCGAGATGGTAGTCGTCAAGGACATTGAGTTCTACTCATTGTGCGAACACCACATGTTGCCTTTCATCGGCAAGGCACATGTTGCCTATATCCCACAGGGTAAAGTTGTCGGTCTGTCTAAGCTTGCACGCATCGTCGACATGTTTGCGCGCCGCCTACAGATTCAGGAAAACATGACCAAGGAAATTGCCGAGGCCATCATGTCGGTCACCAATGCAGAAGGCGTCGGCGTCGTGATTGAAGCAGAACACATGTGCATGAAAATGCGCGGTGTCGAGAAGCAGAACAGCACAATGAAAACATCTATGCTGCTGGGCTCTTTCCGTGGCCGTCCCGCCACTCGCGCCGAGTTCTTCTCTCTGGTTAGCTAACTCCCTTAGCACTATTAACCTGGCGATGAAATAGTTTCCCTAACGATTTCATCG